>NZ_JASCXP010000031.1:0-30355 GCF_030010695.1 Nocardia sp. CC201C | reverse complement strand
TCGCCGGCCGCACAGCGGGCCGCGGCGGCGAATCTCGCCCGGCCGCCGCGGGTGCCCGGCGGATCGAATCGGCCGATGAACGCCCCGGGGACGGAAACCTGCGGGGCGGTTGGTGGGTTTCACGGGCGGGCATGGGTAGATTTGCGGGCGAGCATGATCGATTGGCCGGGACGTAAGGGGCCGCCGGTGGCACAGCAACTGCCGTTCGATTCGCTGTATCGGCACGGGTTCGCGCGGGTGGCGGTGGCCGTACCGCGCGTGCGGGTGGCCGATCCGGCCTACAACGCCGAGCAGACGCTGGGGCTGGCGCGGCAGACGGCCGAGCGCGGGGCGGTGCTGACCGTGTTCCCGGAACTGGGGGTGTCGAGCTATACCGCCGACGATCTGTTCCATCAGGACGCGCTCGACGACGCGGTGGGGGCGGCGCTGGCGCGCATCGTGGCCGAGAGCGCGGATATCGCCACGGTGCTGGTGGTGGGTGCGCCGGTGCGGACACAGGGGCGATTGTTCAACTGCGGCATCGTGATCCAGGGCGGGCGGGTACTGGGCGCCGCGCCCAAGAGCTATCTGCCGAACTACCGGGAGTTCTACGAGAAACGGCAGTACGCGGCGGCACGAGAATCGCTCGACGATCACATCACCATTGCCGGACAACGGGTTCCGTTCGGCGACGACCTGCTGTTCCAGGCCGCGAACGTGCCCGGCTTCGTCGCCCACCTGGAGATCTGCGAGGACGGCTGGGTGCCGTTGCCGCCCAGCGGATTCGCCGCGCTGGCGGGAGCGACGGTGCTGGTGAACCTGTCCGCCAGCAATATCGTCATCGGCAAGGCCGACTACCGCCGCGACCTGTGCACCTCGCATTCGGCGCGTTATATGGCCGCCTACCTGTACTCGGCCGCCGGACACGGGGAGTCGACCACCGATATGGCGTGGGACGGGCAGGCGCTCATCTGCGAGAACGGCAATCCGCTGGCCGAAGGCGAACGGTTCGCCGCACAGCCCCAACTGGTGACGGCCGATATCGACCTGCACCGGCTGGCCGCCGACCGGCTGCGCATGACCAGCTTCGCCGACAATGTGCACGACCACCGCGACCGGCTGCGCCGCTTCCGGCGCATCGACCTCGACCTGCCGGTTCCCGACGGCGCGGTGCCGCTGCGCCGGGAGATCCCGCGCTTCCCCTACGTCCCGGCCGATCCGGCCAGCCGCAACGAGCGCTGCGCCGAGGTGCACCACATCCAGGTCGAGGGCCTGAGCACGCGCATGGCGGCCACCGGCTCGCAGCGGGTCGTCATCGGGGTGTCGGGCGGTCTGGACTCCACCGTGGCGCTGATCGTCGCCGCCAAGACCATGGACCGGCTGGGGCTGCCGCGCTCGAATGTGCTGGCCTACACCATGCCCGGCTTCGGCACCAGCACCCGCACCCTGGAGGACGCGCGCCGGCTGATGCGCGCGGTGGGGGCGACGGCGCACGAGATCGACATCCGGCCGTCGTCCACCCAGATGCTGCGGGATCTCGGACACCCGGCCGCCGAGGGTGCGCCGCAGTACGACGTCACCTACGAGAACGTGCAGGCCGGGGACCGCACCTCACACCTGTTCCGGCTGGCCAATATGCACCGGGCGCTGGTCGTCGGCACCGGCGATCTGAGCGAACTGGCCCTCGGCTGGTGCACCTTCGGCGTGGGTGATCACATGGCGCACTACAGCGTGAACGCGTCGGTGCCCAAGACACTGGTGAAATTCCTGGTGGCGTGGACCATCGACACCGATGGTCTGGGGGCGGAGGCCAGCGAGGTGCTGAAATCCATTCTGGCGACCGAGATCTCACCGGAGCTCATTCCCGGCGACAGCGACGCGCCCGCGCAGAGCTCCGAGGCCACCGTGGGACCCTACGAACTTCAGGACTTCCACCTCTACCATCTGCTGCGCTTCGGTGACCGGCCCAGCCGCATCGCCTACCTGGCGCGGCACGCGTGGGGGGATCGCACTCGAGGGCGCTGGCCCGACCTGATCCCGGCCGACCAGCGCAACGAGTACGACCTCGCCACCATCAAGCACTGGCTGGGCGAATTCCTGCACCGCTTCGTGCAGACCAGCCAGTTCAAGCGCTCCACCCTGCCGAACGCGCCCAAGGTCGGTTCGGGCGGGTCGCTCTCCCCGCGCGGGGACTGGCGGGCGCCGAGCGACGCCTCGGCCGCCGCGTGGATCGACGAACTGCACCGCAACGTGCCGGACCGCTGAGGGGGTGTGCACGCGCCGCGGAGCAGTTCGCTGAGGCGGTGCACGGCGGGAGCGGCGCTGGGAGAAGTGCCTGTCCCGGAGGGTGCTGCGCTTGCCCACCCTGCGCCCCTGGCGCAGACTGCCCAAGCGCAGCGGCCCAACGCAATAGCCGAGCGTCGCAGCCGAGCGGACCGGCTCGGCGGGCCGGTCAGGCCGCGGTTGTCACTCCGTAGCGGGTCAGTAGTCGAGTGCGTTTGCGGGGGTGGAGATTGGCCTGGCTGATGTCGCCGCCGTAGTGGGCCAGCAGGCGCGGGTCCATGACGAGTCGCCACAGCGGGGGGATGAGGGCCAGGACGATCATGGTGGCGTAGCCCGCCGGAAGTTGCGGAGCCTCGTCGGAGCTGCGCAGGGTTTGGTAGCGGCGGCCGGGATTGGCGTGGTGGTCGCTGTGCCGCTGGAGGTGGAACAGGAAGATGTTCGTGACCAGGCGGTCGGAGTTCCAGCTGTCGCGCGGCGAGCAGCGGGCCCAGTGGCCGTTGGCGCGACGGCGGCGCAGCAGACCGTAGTGCTCGACGTAGTTGACCGTCTCGAGCAGCCCGGCCCCGATCACCGCTTGCAGCAGCAGGTAGGGCAGCACCGCCCAGCCGAAGGCGAGGAGCAGCCCGCCGAACAGCACGAGCGTCATGGACCACGCCTGCAGGATGTGGTTGTGGATACTCCACCAGCCGTGTCCCTTTCGGCGCAGCCGGTCGCGTTCCAGGGTGATGGCGGACCGGAAGCCGCCGAATATGCTGCGCGGCAGGAACCCCCACAGCGATTCGCCCATGCGCGCGCTGGCCGGATCGTCGGGGGTGGCCACGCGAGCGTGGTGACCACGGTTGTGCTCCACGAAGAAGTGGCCGTAGCCCGATTGCGCCAGCGCGATCTTGGACAGCCAGCGCTCCAGGTGTTCGACGCGATGCCCGAGTTCGTGCGCGGCATTGATGCCGATGCCGCTGACGAAGCCGAGCGTGGCCGCCAAGCCCAGTTTGTCGGTCAGCGTCAGTTCGTCACCGGCCCACATATAGCAGGCGATGATCAGGCCGATGAGTTGGATGGGCAGGAACAGGTAGGTGCACCAGCGGTAGTAGCGGTCGTTGGACAATAGCTCGTAGTCCTCGTCGCGCGGATTGGTGCCGTCCTCTCCCACGACCCAGTCCAGCACCGGAATGACGATGAGCACGATGATCGGACCGATCCACCAGAACACCTCGGAGCCGGTGTGCAACACCAGCTGCGAGGGCAGCAACGCACACCCCGGGGCAATCAACCCCAACACCCACAGGTGGCGTTTCGGATCGGGAGAACCCGAACGTTTGCCAACCATTTGCACGTTTGCCCCGCTAATTAGATACCTTTGGAACTTCGCAGGTAGATATGTACAGACCCTACCGCCGTTACGTCACACGCAGCCGAGCAAAGGTGGCAACGGTTACATGCCAGGCAGTTGGTTGCGTGAGACTTACCGATATGATGTCTATCACCGCACATCACAGGCAAACTCGTGGTGAACTCCACTACCTGCGTAACCCCCCTGAGCGAACTCGCAGCCGCACTGCGGTAATCCACCGGACGCAGCAAACCGTACGACCCTCTCATGCCAAATTGTTGTGAGCGCAGCCCGGCGCAGCGGAGCTGCGAAGGCGCGAAACGACTTTCGCTCGCCGCGCTCACCGACCCCACACATAGCGGACGCGCGGCCGCCCGGTGCGACCATAGTCGGTTTGCCGCCGCACCACGCCGTCATCGGCCAGCCGCTCCAGATACCGCCAGGCGGTGACCCGCGAGACCCCGATGGCCCGCCCCGCGTCCCCGGCCGTCAACCCGGCGTCGGCATCGCGCAGCACCCGGGTGATCTCCTGCAAGGTCTGCGGCGCAAGACCTTTGGGCGTGCCCACCCTGGTATCGGTGGTGCGCAGCGCACCGAAGGCCCGGTCGATGTCCTGCTGCGACACCGCGTCGGTGGTGTCGGGCAGCGCCGCCCGGAACTCCAGGTAGCGCTCCAGCTTGTCGCGGAAGGCCGCGAAGGTGAACGGCTTCAGCAGATACAGCACCACCCCGTGCGCCACCGCCGCCCGCACCACCTCGAGATCCCGCGCGGAGGTGATGGCGATGACATCCGGCCGCCGCCGCGACCGCGCCAGCACCGCGGCCACCTCCAGGCCGCTCATATCGGGCAGCCCGATATCCATGAGCACCAGATCGATCGGCTCCTCCGCGCGGGCGGCCTTGGCCACCGCGTCCAACGCCGCGCGCCCGCTGTGCGCCACCGCCACCGGCTCGAAACCCGGCACCCGCGCCACATACGAGCGGTGCGCCGAGGCGATCGCGGGTTCGTCCTCCACCACGAGCACCCTGATCATCGCGCGCACCCCGCCATCCGCCGCCGCGGCCGCGCGCGCCGCCGCGGCACCGGCGCGCGACCCACCACCGACATCCATTCCGCCGACATCCATCGCGCCGACATCCATCCCACCGAGTTCCTTCCCGTCACCGAGTTCCACCGCGCCCGCGCGGCGACCGCGCTTCCCGTCATCGCTGAAACCTCACGACCACAGCCGATTCCGGCGTGCGCACCGCACGCAGCTCACCGCCGTGCCGCGTCACCAACCGGCGCACCAGGGCGAGCCCGAGCCCGTGATGGTCGGTCTTGGTCGAATACCCGCGTTCGGTGGCGCGGGTGAACACCTCCTCGGACATCCCCGCGCCGCTGTCGGCCACCCGCACGAACAGTCCCTCCGGATCATTGCGCACGGTGACCTCCACCCACGCGTCGTCGTCGCGCCCGACGGCGTCGAGCGCGTTGTCGATGAGATTGCCCAGCAGCGTGACCATTTCGTTCGGGGTGAGCGGATCGGTGGACTCCAGCGCGGTGTCCCCGCTCACGGTGAGCTCCACCCCGAACTCGGCGGCCTGCTCGACCTTGCCCAGCAGCAGCGCCACCACCGCCGGTTCGGCCACCGCACCGGTCATGCGGTCGATGAGCGACTGGGTCAACTCCAGTTCGGCGGTGGCGAAATCGACGGCCTGGCGGGTGTGGCCGAGTTCGACCATGGTGATGACGGTGTGCAGCCGGTTGGCCGCCTCGTGCGCCTGCGCGCGCAGGGCGTCGGCGAAACCGCGCACCGAATCGAGTTCGCCCAGCACATCCCGCAGTTCGGTGTGGTCGCGCAGGGTGACCACGGTACCGATACGCCGCCCCTCGCGCTCCACCACATCCTGGTTCACCACCAGCACGTGGTCCGGCGTCACGTGCATCTCGTCGCGCACCGCGTCGGAACCCAACTGCCGCAACGACTGCGGCAGATCCGTCCGACGCACCCGCCCCTCCGGCAGTCCGAGCAGCCGCCGCGCCTCGTCGTTCACCACCACCGCGTCCTCCCCCTCCGCGTCGAAGACGAGCAGCCCCTCGTGCACCGAATGCAGCACCGCTTCGTGATGCTCGTAGAGCGCGCGCAGCTCGGCCGGAGCCAGGCCGTGGGTCTGCCGCAACAGCCTGCGCCGCAACAACAGTGATCCGATGGTCGCCAACACCAGGCCCGCCGCCGCGATGCCGAGGATGCCGGGCAGCTGCTCCTCCACCTGATCGCCGATCCGGGCCCGGGTGACGCCCGCCGAGACCAGCGCCACGATGCGGCCGTCGGCATCGCGCACCGGCGTCACCGCGCGCATGGACGGCCCCAGGCTCCCGGCGTAGGTCTCGGTGAAGGTCTCCCCCGCCAGCGCCCGGTCGATGGTGCCACTGAACGGTTTTCCGATGCGCCCCGGATCGGTGTGCGTGTAGCGGGTGCGGTCGGGAGCCATCACCACGATGAAATCCATGCCGACGCTGGTGCGGATCCGTTCGGTCACCGGTTGCAGCAGTGCGGGCGGATCGGGGCTGCGCAGCGCCGCCAGGGTGGACGGGGCCTGCGCCAGCGTCACGGCCACATCGATCACCTGACGGCGGGTCGCCTCGTCGCGCTCGCGCCGCGTCTGCAAGACCCCCAGGGCCGTGCCCGCGCCGATGACCAGCGCCAACACCACCAGCTGCACCACGAACACCTGTCCGGCCAGACTGCGCCGACGGCGCTGGACTCGTCGTTTCACCCGGTGGCCCTTCCGTGAACGTAATGAACGAAACAGTGACCGGCATCACTGCCGCGGCCCATCATTCTGACCGAAAAGTGTGTGAGTGCGCTCACGCAGCGAACGGCGAAGGACAACCCCGATGAGCGAAGCGACAGCGTCCGGCGAGACGACAGCGCGGCGACCCCGCCGCGACCGTACCCACTGGCTGTATTCGGCGGTCATCGTGGCGGTGCTGGCGGGCATCCTGGTGGGCTGGCTGGCCCCCGGGTTCGGCAAGTCCGTGGGTGAGCTGGGCGCTCTGTTCGTGAGCCTGATCAAGATGATGATCGCGCCGGTCATCTTCTGCACCATCGTGCTCGGCATCGGTTCGGTCCGGGCGGCCGCGCGGGTCGGCAAGGTGGGCGGCATGGCCGTCGCCTACTTCCTGCTCATGTCGACGGCCGCGCTGGCCATCGGCCTGGTGGTCGGCAACCTGCTGCAGCCGGGTACCGGCCTCGACCTGTCGGCGAACGCCGGAGCCGCCGCCAAGTACGCCGAGGACGCCCACGGCGCCGGCGGCACCTGGGACTTCATCTCCGGCATCGTGCCCACCACGCTGGTGTCGTCGCTGACCGCCGGTAGTGTGCTGCAGGCGCTGTTCGTGGCCCTGCTGGTGGGTTTCGCCATCCAGGCCATGGGTCCGACCGGTGAACCGCTGCTGCGCGGGGTGGCGCTGCTGCAGAAGCTGGTGTTCCGGATTCTCACCATGATCCTGTGGCTGGCTCCGGTCGGCGCGTTCGGCGCCATCGCGAATGTGGTGGCCCGCACCGGACTCGACGCGGTCAAGCAGTTGGCGGTGCTGATGATCGCCTTCTACCTCACCTGCGTGGTGTTCGTGTTCGGGGTGCTCGGCGTGCTGATGTGGGCCGTGGCCAAGGTGTCGATCTTCAAACTGGTGCGGTACCTGGCGCGCGAGTACCTGCTGATCGTGGCCACCTCCTCCTCGGAGTCCGCGCTGCCGCGGCTCATCGCCAAGATGGAGCACCTCGGGGTGGAGCGCACCACCGTGGGCGTGGTGGTGCCGACCGGATACTCGTTCAACCTGGACGGCACCGCCATCTACCTGACCATGGCGACCCTGTTCATCGCCGATGCCATGGGCCAGCCGCTGGCGTGGAGCGAACAGCTGGGACTGCTGCTGTTCATGATCGTGGCGTCGAAGGGCGCGGCGGGGGTGACCGGTGCGGGCTTGGCGACGCTCGCGGGCGGGCTCCAGTCACACCGGCCCGACCTGCTGGACGGGGTCGGCATCATCGTCGGCATCGACCGCTTCATGTCCGAAGCCCGTGCGCTGACCAACTTCTCGGGCAATGCCGTCGCCACCGTGCTGGTCGGCACCTGGACCCGGACCATCGACGCCGGGCAGGTGCGCGACGTGCTGGACCGCAAGCTGCCCTTCGACGAGACCACCATGGTGGACGACCATCCCGCACCCGCACCCGAGCCGGAAGCGAAGAAGACCCTGGTTTCGGCCTGATCTGCCCAACACTTCCCGGGCCGAAACCAGTCGCCGCCGAGACGCACCCCTGGCGAATCGGCGGCCGGCGTCCCCGCACCCCCATGCCCCCGCAGCCCACAGCGGGCGCGGCAGCGGTGCGGGGACGTCCGCGTCTTCCGGATCAGGACGCCGCGGCGGGCACGCTCACCGTGGCCGCGATGGCATTCGCCAATTCCGTTCCCTTGACCGTGAAGTGGCGCGCGAAATACTCCAGGTGCTCGGCGTGCTCATGGAAGTGATGCGGGGTGAGCACGGCCGAGAACACCGGCACATCGGTCTCCAACTGCACCCGCATGAGCGCGTCCACGACGGTGGCGGCCACGAAGTCGTGCCGGTAGATGCCGCCGTCCACCACGAGCGCCACACCGGCGATTCCGGCGTACTCGCCGCTGGCGGCCAAACGCCGGACCCGCAGCGGAATTTCGAACGCGCCGGGCACCTCGATCACGTCGACCTCGGTGAAGCCGTGGTCGGCCAGTGCGATCCGAGCGGCCTCGACGGCCCGGTCGACGATGTCGGCATGCCAACGCGCGGCGACGAGGGCGATCCGAGTGGGTGACATGAGTTTCCTCCTGTTCGCTGTCACCCAGGGCAAGGCGACGCGAACAGGCCCACCCGCGTTCGACGGGAAGGCTGATGCGCCGCGTTCTCTTCCATCCGGACTGTGACCGTCGGCTCCGGAATCACACCGGAATCTGCTCGACCCGCCTGGTCCGTGAACCGTGCGGCGCTCGCGGGCTCGTGCGCACCGGATCGGTCCGGACGCCATTTCCGCCGGTGGGGACTTCCACCCCGCCCTGAGAACGTGTACTCGCCGAACATAACACGGGTGCCGCCACCCGGAAACCGGCGTGCCCGATGGGCGGGAGCACCGCCGAAATCCCGCACCCGTGCTACACGTGCCGCAGTGCCTGGTCCGGGTGCGGCACGGGTGACGAGGGTGCCCTGCACCCCGCGGCCGGATTCGAGATTCTTCGCCATGCAGCGGCGCGGTCAGCGCAGCAGGACGTCCGCGTCGTCGGGCAGGGCGTCGACCGGCCACCAGCGCAGGTCCGTGGATTCCGCGCTGCGCACCGGCACGGCGCCCTCGGGGGCGCGGATGCGGAAGAGCAGATCCAGGTGGCGGGTGGGGACGCCGAGCGAACAGGTGATGGGGTGGGCCTGCGCGCCGTAGAGGCCGGGCTCCAGGACCAGGCCCGGGATGCCGGATTCCTCGGTGGCCTCCCGGAAGGCGGCCGCCGACACCGTATCGTCGGCCTCCTCGCAGTGGCCGCCCAGCTGAATCCAGCGGCCCACCTTCGGATGCAGGGTCAGCAACACCTCACCGCCGTCGTGGGAGAAGACCACCGCCGAGGCGGTGATGTGGCCCGGTGCGTGCTCGCGCAGGCAGCCGCGCGGGGCCGAGCCCAGGAACGCCAACATGGCCTCGCGCAGGGATGCGTCGGATGCCGTTGGCGGCGACCAGGTTTCGAGCAGTTCGACCGCCGACTTGTGCAGTGATTCCGCGCTCACGCGGGCACCCCCGGCAGTAATCGACGGCTCACAGTTCCACCAGACCGACGCCGGAATCGCGCGGTTCGCGGGGCGCCAATTCCTCCGGCGGGTAGCCGATCGCGATGGCCCCCAGGGGATTCCAATCGTCCTCCAGGCGGAGTACATCACGGGTGAGCTCCGGCGCGAAGATGGTCGAGCCGATCCAGCAGCTGCCGACGCCCCGGGTGGCGAGGGCGACCAGCAGGCCCTGGACGGCCGCGCCGACCGCCACGGTGAACATGGTGGACTCGGCCGCGCGGCGGGTGGCGTCGGGATAGTCGTGCGCGCCGTCGGGCACGCAGAACGGGATGATCACCTCGGGGGCGTCGAAGAGGATGCGGCCCCGGGCGACCCGCCGCTCCACGCGTTCGGGGCTCAGGCCGTCGGCGGTGAGGTCGGCGCGCCACTTCTCCGCCATGGCCTCCAATAGGCGCGTGCGCAGCCCGCGCTCGCGCACCCAGACGAAGCGCACCGGGCGGGTGTGGTGGGGAGCCGGTGCGGTGAGGGCGTCGGCGACGGCGGAGCGGATGATCTCCGGCGGCACCGGGGTGTCGGCGAACTGCCGCACCGAGCGGCGCAGCAGCAGCGCCTCCCGGCGGCCCTGGTCGATGGCCTCGGCGGTGCCCAGCCAGAACAGATCCTCCGCGCCGCGGCGCAGCAGATCCGCGGCGGTGGAGCCGTCATCGCCGTATTCGAATCCGCGCACCACGGCCACGGGCACACCGGCGAGTTTGCCCTTCACCAGGTCGGCGGCGGCGGCCAGTTCGTCGGCGACCGCGACCTGGGTGACGTGCAGTTCATTGCCCTGTCCGTCGACCGCCCCGTTGTAGTCGTGCAGCACCCGCAGGCCCGACGCGCCGATGGCGGTATCGGTCTGGCCGTTGCGCCAGGCGCGGCCCATGGTGTCGGTGACCACCACGGCGACCCGCACGCCGAGCCGGTCGGCCAGTGCGGTGCGCAATGCCTTGGCGCTGGCGTCGGGATCGACCGGGAGCAGCACCAGTTCGCCCTGTTCGACATTGGAGCCGTCCACCCCGGAGGCGGCCTGCACGATGCCGAGCTTGTTCTCGGTGATGAGGGTGCGACCCTTGCGGGCCAGCACCCGCACCGCCTCCCGCGCCACCAGTTCCCGGCGCGCGGTGTCGCGCGCCTCCGGCTCGGCCGGGGCCGCCACGATGCGGCCCTCGACCTTGGCGATGATCTTGCTGGTGACCACCAGGATGTCCCCGTCCGCCAGCCAGGGCGCCCGAGCCGCGAGGGCATCGGCCAGGTCGTCGCCGGGGCGGAATTCGGGCAGGCCGTGGACGGGCAGGATGCGCAGTTCGCCGCCCACCGCGTGGTCGATCACAGGCTCCGCGCTCACGGCTTGACTCCCGCGATGTCCAGGGCCTCGCGCACCATCTCGGCGGTGGCGGCCGGATCGGTCATGAGCAGCGGCACGCTGCGCACCTCGACGCCCGGGACCGCGGCGGTATCGGTGCTGTGCACCAGCCAACCGTCCAGGATGCCCGTGGCCGAGCGCGCGCCGTAGTGGTTGCCGACGGCTTCGGCGTCGGACGAGACGCCGATCACCGACAGACAGGCATCGGCCATGCCGCGCAACGGTTTTCCACCGATCACCGGTGCGATACCGACTACCTTGGCGGTGGTGGTGCGCAGCGCGCCGCGAATGCCGGGCACGGCCAGGATGGCTCCGATGCTCACGACGGGGTTGGAGGGGGCCAGCAGCACCGCATCCGCGGATTCTATGATTTCCGTCACACCCGGAGCTGGTTTCGCCACATCCGCCCCAATAGTCACAAATCCATGGGTCTCTACGTTGGCCCGGTAGCGAACCCACCACTCCTGGAAATGGATCGCGCGGCGTTCGCCAGCGTTGTCCGGATCATCGATTACTACGTGCGTTTCACACCTGTCGTCGGTTGCCGGGAGCAGCGTCACGCCGGGTTGCCAGCGATTGCAGAGGGCCTCGGTGACCGCCGAGAGCGGGTATCCCTGGCGCAGCATTTCACTGCGGATGAGATGGGTGGCGATATCGCGATCCCCCAACCCGAACCAATCGGGCTGAGCCTGATATCTCGCGAGCTCCTCCTTGGCGTTCCAGGTCTCGTTCGCGTGTCCCCAGCCGCGCTCCGGGTCGATGCCGCCACCCAGGGTGTACATGCAGGTGTCCAGGTCAGGGCAGATACGCAGGCCGTGCATCCAGACGTCGTCGCCGACATTGACGATGGCCGTCACATCCGCGCCGGGCAGTAGCTCACGCACGCCCTGCAGGAACCGCGCGCCGCCGACGCCACCGACCAGGACCGCGATCCACAGGCCGGCGCCGGGCGCGCTCTCCGCTTGTTCTCCAGTCACATCCGCACAGCCTATGCGGTCGCCGCGCGAACCCGCCGCACGCCATATTTGCCGGTCATTTGCTGGTTTGAGTCGCTCCGGTTCGGGTAAAGGGGTCGTGGATGGTAACGGAATAGCTTCGGCGGCTTGACCACCGCCACGCCCGGCGTGTCTAATCACAGGCATGTCATTCCGGGTTCGCGCGAGAGAGCAAGGCGCGAACGGGTTTTCGAACAGATGTTCGCACCGGAATGGCGCTAGCTCGGGGATGTCCGCGGGACAACGTCGCGGTGTTGGGCCGTCGGTGGGAACGGCTGTCGACGGATTAATCATTCTGCGCTAACACACAGTGAGGAGGCGGAGCGATGGCCGATGAGCTGGCCCCGTCAGGCATTCCGGGCGGTGTATCGCAAACCGATTCCACAGCAGGCGCAGCACCAGACTTCTGCGCCGACAACCGAATCGGATACGAGGGGGGTGACATGACGACACGGCACCACGGGGGACAGTGGGCCCGCACGCAGATCCAACCGGAAGCGCCACGGCTCAGCCTGATCGTCACCGGAATGGACGACATGCTCGACGCCGTCGCGCGTTCGAGCCGGGAGATGGACGCCGAACAGTGGCAGGAGCGGGCGCTGTGCGCCCAAACCGACCCCGAGGCGTTCTTCCCGGAGAAGGGTGGCTCCACCCGCGAGGCCAAGCGCATCTGCTCCGGCTGCGAGGTCCGCGACGAATGCCTCGAGTACGCCCTCGCCCACGATGAGCGCTTCGGCATCTGGGGCGGGCTCTCCGAACGGGAACGCCGCCGCCTCAAGCGCGGCATCATCTGAGGTACCGCAGCGGAACCCGTTGCATCACCTGAGTTTCCACCCCGCCGCCGCGGTGGCGAGGTAGCACAGCGGGACGAGTAGGCCCCCGGTCCCGTCGCGACCACCGCGACGAGATCCGATGAGGGCGGGCCACTCCCCAGCACTCCAAGATCCCAGCACCCCAACACGATCCGCGCGGCCCCGAACCCGCCGCGGCATACGGGTGACCAATCGTCCCGAGCGGCAAACCCACTCGACTCCCCAGCCCGCACGGCACTGCGGGTGACCAACCCTCCCCAGCGGCACACCCACACGGCACCCCCGCACCGACACGACCGGGTTTGTGCCAGCGCGGAGCCGGTGAGCGGCACAGCGCGGCTTCACAACACGGCGTCGTCTCGCAGCGCGCCCCACGACACGGACCACATCGGTGGGTCGCCGCTCGCAACTGCGGCCCTGCCCAGTGCGGGCACCCGCTCGTAGCGCGTTCAGCTACCAACCTATCGCGCCGTACCGGTGCGCGACACGCACGGCACCATCCAATCGGCCACGGCGATGCGTGCGTCGGCCGGAGACCCACCGAGTCCGGACGTGCGGCGCGGAAGGTGGCCACGGCACGGGGGCCACACCGCACCGGTGACCGTCCGCGCGGCGCGAACGCCGGGCGGGCGGGACGCGTGGAGATGCCTCGTCGGCCGGTGGCATCCGGCGCGGCGAGCGCCGACGCCCCGAGGGCGGCGGGAGCCCCGGACACGTCCCGGCCGGGTCTGTGCGGTGGAAACCCCGGACTACTCCGGGGCCGGGTCGATGACGTCCGGGTCCACGCCGAGATAGGTGGCGATCTGCTGGACCAGCACCTCGCGTAGCAGATCCACCAGGTCGTCGGGGTCGCTGGCGCGCAACTCCAGGGGTTTGCGGAACAGCACCACGCGGGCGCGGGTGGCCACACCGTGGCGGTCCACGCCCGCGGGGATCAACCGGGACAGCGGCACCGGGCCGTCGGCCACCACCTCATCCGGCCAGGTGACCGAATCCGGATGCAGCGGACGGATTTTCGGGACGTCGTCGACCGCGATATCGAGCTTCGTGAGACGGTCGTGCCAGCGGCCGTCGAGGGGCGCGAACGCCTCCAGCACGAGACGGTCGAACTGCTGGCCGCGAGTGCGCCAAGCCGGAACGGTCGGCGGCAACATCGGCCCGCGCACACCCCGCCCGCGGCGGATCACCGACCGCGCGGTGGGCGGTCGCCTCTTACGTGAACGGGTCATACGATGAATCTACTGTGTTGATTGCCTCCGCTCCGCTCCGGCGGATTCGCGGCTGTGTTCGATCTGCCCTCCGCTGCGCTCCGGGCGGATACGCGGCGCTGAAAGTCCCGGTTCTTCCCTCCCTCCGCTCCCCCGCTTCGCTCCTCCGCTCCGGTCAGTCCAGAACCGGGACGCGCCGCGAATCGGAGAGTGCACGTAGAGCCAGCCGTGGCACCGATGCGGACACAACGCAGCGCAACACCGAAAGCACACGCAACAGCAGCCGTCGCGCCGATGAGGACACAACGCAGCGCGACGCGGACAGCGGGTGCAGGGGTGTTCGTAGCGTGGATGAGGTGGTCGTCCGGCGGTCTGGACGGGGCAGTCTTCCGGGGGCGGCCGACGGTCGGGTGGCCCGGATCGCGTTGTGGGGGTGCGCGGCTCGGCGGAGTGGCGGACAGGGGTGTGCCGCTGGGGTTCGGGGTGGTCGGCGGGTTACACGCGGTGGTTGCGGGTGGTGGGGAGGCGGTGTCGATCCCACCGGGATTCGGGGTGGGATCGCTGGCAGGAAAGGCCCTGTATGCGGGGGACCCGCCGGAGTGAGACCGGCAACATTGAGCGTGTCTGTCCCCGGCGAGGCGTGAGGGGGGTTACCCTGCTTGGCGTGATTCCCATGCGTCGTTGCTGCCGTCCAGGCTGCAAGAACCCGGCCGTAGCGACGCTGACCTATGTGTACTCCGAGTCGACGGCCGTGGTCGGGCCGCTGGCCACGGTGGCCGAGCCGCACTCCTGGGACCTGTGTGAAACACATGCGTCCCGGATTACCGCCCCGAAGGGGTGGGAGATGGTGCGGCACGAGGGCGGCTTCTCGTCCAGCACACCGGATGACGACGACCTGACCGCCCTGGCCGAGGCCGTGCGCGAAGCGGGGCTACGGCGACGGTCACCGGAACCGGAACAACCCGGCTACTCCGACTACGCACCCCCGCAGCGCACCACCCGCACCGGCCGCACGGGACGCCGCGGTCACCTCCGGGTCCTGCCCGACCCACCGAACTGATCCCCCGATGCGCACTCGACCGGGCGCTGAAGTCGGGCAGGCGGACCAGCACAGCGGTTCTCCTACTAGGGTGTTGGCTATGACAGTCGCCCGGTCTGCCGATTCCGTTCATGCAGTGATCAAGGCGTACGACGTTCGCGGGGTAGTGGGCGAACAGATCGACGCGGATTTCGTCAAGGATGTCGGCGCGTCGTTCGCGCGGCTGATGCGCGAAGAGGGCGCGCGGCAGGTCGTGATCGGTCACGATATGCGTGATTCCTCCCCCGCGCTGTCCGCCGCCTTCGCCGCGGGCGTCCAGGCCCAGGGCCTCGACGTGATCCACATCGGCTTGGCCTCCACCGACGAGTTGTACTTCGCCTCCGGCCATCTCGACTGCCCGGGTGCGATGTTCACCGCCTCGCACAACCCGGCCCGGTACAACGGCATCAAGCTGTGCCGCGCCAAGGCGCTGCCGGTCGGGCAGGACACCGGCCTGGCCACCATCACCGACGAGGTGATCAACGGTGTGCCCGCCTACGACGGCGCGGCGGGCACCGCCTCCGAGCAGGACCTGCTCTCCGCCTACGCGGCCTACCTGCACGAACTGGTCGATCTGAGCGCGTCCCGCCCGCTGCGCATCGCCGTGGACGCGGGCAACGGCATGGGCGGTTTCACCGTGCCCGCCGTGCTGGGCACGCTGCCGCAGTTCACGATCGAACCGCTCTATTTCGAACTCGACGGCACCTTCCCCAATCACGAAGCCAATCCGCTGGATCCGAAGAATCTGGTGGATCTGCAGGAGTACGTCCGCAAGACCGGGGCCGATATCGGGCTGGCCTTCGACGGCGACGCCGACCGCTGCTTCGTGGTGGACGAGAAGGGCGAACCGGTCTCCCCGTCGGCGGTGACCGCGCTGGTGGCCGAGCGTGAGCTGGCCAAGGAACCGGGCGCGACCATCATCCACAATCTGATCACCTCCAAGGCGGTGCCGGAGCTGGTGGCCGAGCTCGGCGGTACCCCGGTGCGCACCCGCGTCGGCCACTCCTTCATCAAGCAGCAGATGGCCGCCACCGGCGCGATCTTCGGCGGCGAACATTCCGCGCACTACTACTTCCGCGACTTCTGGGGCGCGGATTCCGGCATGTTGGCGGCCCTGCACGTGCTGGCCGCGCTGGGCGAGAAGGACCGCCCGATGTCCGAGCTCGCATCCGCCTATGCAACATATGCGGCCTCCGGGGAGATCAACTCCACAGTGGCGGATGCGAAGGAGCGGACCACGGCGGTGGTCGAGGCGTTCCGCGACCGGGCCAGCTCGGTGGACCGGCTCGACGGCGTGACCGTGCAGTTGCCCGCGGGTGCGTGGTTCAACCTGCGGGCCTCCAATACCGAACCGCTGCTGCGCCTCAACGTCGAAGCCCGATCGCAGGAGGATGTAGACGCACTCGTAACCGAGATTCTGAGCATCGTGCGCGGCTGACTGGAATAGTGGAATCACAGAGCGTGGATTCGCCCGCGGGTGACCCGATGAGGGGAGGTGGCAACGCCCGATGATCGCTGGGACACCGGTTCTGGACCTCGATGACGTCGCCTCGCTGGAGGCGGCCGACTCCGGAGGGACACTGCGTTCCGCCGCGTCGGCAGGTGCGCAGGTGCGCGCCACCGCCGCGGCCATCGACGAGGACATCCTGCGTCGCCTCACCGGAATGCGGCCACGCAGCCTGGTCATGGTGTCCGGTTCGGGCCGCGCGGCCCGGGCGGCGGGCATTCTCATCGCCGCCCTCGGTGACCGCGCCAACCTCCCGGTCGTGCCCGCCACCACGATTCCGCCGTGGGTCGGCCCGCTCGACGTGGTGCTGGTGGCCGGTGACGACGCGGGCGATCCGCGGCTGGCCGAGGCGGTGGACCGGGCGCTGCGCCGCGGCGCCGAGGTGGTGGTCGCCGCTCCGGACGAGGGTCCGCTGCGCGCCGTCGCCGCGGGCCGGGCCACCGTGCTGCCCCCGCGTGTGCCCGTCCTCGACCACAATCGGATGCTGCGGTTCCTGGCGGTCGGCACCGCCGTGCTGACGGCGCTGGATCCCGGGCGCATCGCCCCGCTGGTCCCCGATCTGGGTTCGCTCGCCGATCTGCTGGACGCCGAGGCGCTGCGCGGCGGCCCGCAGAACGAGTCCTTCCACAATCCCGCCAAAACCCTCGCCACCCGGATGCGGGAGCGGCGCATCGTGCTGGCGGGTGATTCCCCCGCCGCCATCGAACTGGCCGAGCACGCCGCCGAGGTGCTGCTGGCCACCGCCGGTCAGATCGTGGCCTCGGCCGATCTGGCCGAGACCGTCGCCGCGCACGCCCGCATGGTGGAGGCCGCCGGGGTGGACGCCCCCGGCTACGACCCGTTGTTCCACGACGAGCAGCTCGACGGTCCCGCCCCCGTGGACAAGGTGCGGGTGTTCGTGGTGACCGCGGACGCCGATCAGGTGGCGGCGCGACGGCGGCTGGCCGTCTTCGGCGTGGGCCAGGGTTTGGTGGACGCCGATCTGGTCAATGTCGATGTGGAACTCATGGGCGCGGGATCGCCCGCCCCCGTCGAAGGTCAGGCCGCTCCCGCCGGACGAGGCGGAGAATTGGAACAGCTGGCGGTGTTGGCGCTGCGCTTGGAGATGGCCGCGGCGTATCTACGACTACTCGGTTCCCGTCCGGCAACGACGCCGGGACACTACGACGGGGGACACTACTAGTGCACGAACTCGTTGGTGCGCTGCGTTCCTACGCTTGGGGTTCGCGCACCGCGCTCGCTCAGTTGTGCGGCCGACCGGTCCCGTCCGCGCATCCGGAAGCCGAACTCTGGTTCGGAGCACACCCCGCCGACCCGGCGCGCGTGCGCGTCAACGGCCACGACCGTTCGCTGCTGGATCTGCTCGCCGCCGACCCACAACGCGAACTCGGCTCCGTCGCGGGCGAATTCGACGGACGGCTGCCGTTCCTGCTGAAGATCCTCGCCGCCGAGGAGCCGCTGTCGCTGCAGGCGCATCCCAGTCTCGAACAGGCGCGGGCCGGATTCGCGCGGGAGAACCACACCGGCGTGCCCATCGACTCGCCCATGCGCAACTACCGCGACGAGAACCACAAGCCCGAACTCGTGGTCGCCCTGGACCGTTTCGAGGCCCTGGCCGGATTCCGCGACCCGAACGCCACCGTGCGCCTGCTCCAGGCCCTGGCGGTGCCCGAACTCTCCTCCTACGCGGACCTGCTTGCCGCCCAGCCGGATTCGGCGGGCCTGCGCACCCTGTTCACCACCTGGATCGCGCTGCCGCAGAACGCGCTGGCCACCCTGCTGCCCAAGGTGCTCGACGGCTGCGTGCACTACCTGTCCGACCGCGACGCCGGAAACAACGGCGCGCGCAAGGAATTCACCGCCGAGGTGAAGACCGCGCTGGAGCTGGCGGAGGCATATCCGGGTGATGCCGGGGTGCTGGCCGCGCTGCTGCTCAACCGCATCACCCTCGAACCCGGCGAGGGCCTGTTCCTGGCGGCCGGGAATCTGCACGCCTACCTGCGCGGCGTCGGGGTGGAGATCATGGCGAACTCCGACAATGTGCTGCGCGGCGGACTCACCCCCAAGCACGTGGACGTGCCGGAGCTGTTGCGTGTCCTCGATTTCGAACCCCTCGATCTCCCGATCGTCGCGCCGGAGACGGAGGCCGAGGGCGTGTTCCGGTATCGCACGCCCGCAGCGGAATTCACCCTGCGGCGAGTGGAACTGGCGGAGGGCGAACCACCGCTCCCGCTGCCCGCCTCCGGTCCCGAGATCGCGCTGTGCACCCTGGGCGCGGTGCGCCTGACCCAGCACGGCCGCTACCTGGAGGTCCCCTGCGGCCGCGCGGCCTGGATCTCCGCCACCGACGCGCCGATCACCGCACAGGCGGTGGACGGTCCGGCGCAACTGTTCTGCGCCAGTGTGTGATCTGCTCCCCGCCCCTTGCGATCCGAAACCGATCCACGCGCGGATCCGGTAGTACAGTTACCGCGGCGATTCGGCGCAGGGTCGGGCACAGGCCGGGAGGAACACAGTGGCTGCGGGTGGCGGTAGGAAGGCGATCATCGCGGCGATGACCGCCAATGGCGGTATCGCGGTGGCGAAATTCGTGGGCGCGGGGATCACCGGGTCGGCGTCCATGCTGGCGGAGGCCGTGCACTCGGTGGCCGACACCTGCAATCAGGGCCTGCTGCTGTTCGGGCAGCGCCGGGCCGCGCAGGAGGCCGACAACCTGCACCAGTTCGGGTACGGGCGCAACCGCTACTTCTACTCGTTCGTGGTCGCGCTGGTGATCTTCGCGCTCGGCTCGCTGTACGCGCTCTACGAGGGCGTGCACAAGGTCCAGCATCCGGAGGAACTGTCCAGTCCCATGGTGGCCATCGTGATCCTCGGGATCGCGATCGTGCTGGAGACCTTCTCCATGATCACCGCCGTCAAGGAGTCGCGTCCGCTCAAGGGTGACGCCAGTTGGTGGCGGTTCATCCGCACCTCGCGGCATCCGGAACTGCCGGTGGTATTGCTCGAGGACGCCGGCGCGCTGATCGGCCTGATCCTGGCCTTCGGCGCGGTCAGCATGACCGTGGTCACCGGCGATCCGGTCTGGGACGGTATCGGCACGCTGTGCATCGGTGTGCTGCTGGGCGTCATCGCCGTCATCCTCATCGTGGAGATGAAGAGCCTGCTCATCGGTGAGGGCGCGGTCGCCGAGGACGACGAGCTGATTCGCGAGCGATTGGTCGACGGCACCCGGATCGACCGCGTCATCCACCTGAAGACCCAGTACCTCGGCCCGGAGGAGCTGCTGGTGGCCGCCAAGGTCGCCATCGCGCCCGGACTGGAGATCACCGAAATCGCCGCCGCCATCGACGACGCCGAGGCACGCGTGCGCGCGGCGGTGCCGATCGCGAAGATCATGTACCTGGAGCCGGATCTGTACCGCGCCACGGCCGACACGAACACATAGCGACCGAACGGCTACACGGTCGAGTCGGTGATGAAGTCCCATTCCAGGCCGAGCAGCACAGTGTCGGCGGTGAACAAGCGAAGCCGCTCGCAGTACGCCTGCGAAACGATCCCGTGCCCTACCTAGACTGCGCGCACCCCGTACAGGGGCGGATGGAAGTTGTCGGGACGCTGCATGGCCAGCAGTTCTCGCAGCTTCGAGGTTGTGGCCGGACTGACGGCATGGACCAGTTCGGCGACGCGCCGCAACGTGAGCGCATCAATACCGCGGTCCCGCGCTTGGCTGCCGTACGCGTCGATGACGTTCAACGACTGGAGAGTCGGCATGCGGTCGTGGGAATGCTCCCCGGCAGCCTTGCGGCGTTCGATATCGAGTTCACTCCGGCCGCTGCGGCGATCCCGCAGCAACTGCTCCGCCTGATCCAGGCTATTCGTTGATGCGAGGGGCGCTGCCAGTGATGACTGTGCCAGCGCCTGTGCGTCCACTTCGTAGATCCCAGTCGTATCGTCGGTCAGGTCTACGACCGCGCGACGCTGGGTCTCGACCGCGCCGCGCCAGCCATCGGCCGCCATTGCAAGCAGCGAGTTCGCCTCGGATGGATGCCAAGACCAGAGGTCGGCGAACGGTGCGGCATCTGCCGGCGTCAGACCCGCTACCCGGTCAGCGCCCAGGTCTGAGAGCCGCGCGTGAACCTCGCCTGGCGACAGTTCACCATCGACGCCGGGACCAGCGATCAGCACGCGGGTAGGTATCCCGGTGAGGACGGCAGCGGCGAGAGCGAGTGAATCGGCCAGTGGACTGAGTAGCCCTATCTCGTGTCCCTCGGCAATGATATCGCCGCCGACATCGACCACTATCAACTCGTCGGCGCTGGACATCGCCGCTGCATTGCTGATGCTGCTAGCCATCCCGGCCGCACCGCCGTGCGCCTCGAGCAGCAGCACCGGATGCGCAATGCTGCCAGCTAATCGCGGCAACGTGGACGTCCCTGTCCGCAGCGTGGACGTCGCCGAGATTGTCGCGACCCCGCCGTGTTCGGCTAGCCCCTGGAAGTCGGCGCTCGATCGCGGACCTGGCGTGGGGTCCATCATGAACCGATCCCACGAATAGCTCATGATCGCGCTGACCCGGAGCTCCGGCATAGCGGTGGCGAGCATGGCAGCGGTGATGGCGTCGCCGCCACCGCCAGCGGCGATCGCCAACGCGGTGTGCATCGCTCCCCACCATCTCCTTTGAGCCGTATATTGGCTAGTGGCATATGGTACTCACTCGAAGGATTGCGTTGCCAGAAATCGAGGAGGTACTTCCCAAGTACCTACAGATCGCCGGACACCTCCGCGACCAGATCGTGCGGGGTGATCTCGCACCGGGCGACGAGGTTCCATCCGAGCGCGAGCTGGCCACGGACTGGAAGGTGGCACGCCCGACAGCGGCCAAGGCACTTCAGGTCCTCCGCCAACAGCGACTGGTCGAAAGCCGCAGGGGATCAGGCACTTTCGTGCTGGAGCCGCACGCTGCCCCCCGAGCTCGTGAGCGCTACGAGCGCGGGGCGGCGATGGGCACCATGTACTCGTCGACCGAGAAGGTCGAATTCTCCTCCGCGGGCATCCTGGACGCTCCGCCTCACGTCGCGTCCGCTCTCGCCCTGGAGGTCGGCGCTCCGGTGGCTCAACGGCGGCGGATCATCCGGAATGCGATCAGCGGCCCGACCGAACTGTCGATCTCATGGTTCCCCGCCGCGCTCACACAAGATGCACCACGACTCCTCGATACCACGAAGGGGATTCGCGGCGGGACGCTGCCGTACTTGTCGGATGTCTTCGGCTTGCGGTCTCTGTACGCACGCGACCAGGTTTCGGCACGACTGGCAAGCGACGAGGAGCGCGAAGTGCTCGGCTTGCCGGAACCGTCAGCAGTACTGGTCTACTGGCTCGTCGCGTACGACAGCGGCGATAATCCGATCGAGTTCGACGAGGCCGTGTACCCGCCCGAGCGCTGGGCTTTCCGGCAGGAGTTCCCGGTCACCCTCTAGGTCTTGGTCGATTCCGCAATCGCTCCGGAACTTTTCCACTCTTCGACGAGTGGACTATGCCACTAGCCTAAGCAGTGGCATAGTCCAGATGTGGCCCAGCGTCGGGTGAAATCGACGCCCCCTCGACGTCAGGGCCACGCTCATATCTGCCACGGCACACACCGGAGGGACCGGGATGAACATGACCGAGGCGCGCGTCCTCGCCACCCTCGCTCCAGGCGGCCACCTGTCCGCCGCCCAGATCGCTGACAGCGCCAACATCACCACCAGAGCGGCCCGCCGCGCTATCGGCTACCTCGCTTACTCGGGGGTTCATCGTCACTCGTATCGGCATCCGGCCCGGCACCTGGACGCTCACCCGCTACGGACGCGCGTACGTCGAGACACCGACCGGGCGCGCGCTCATCGACGTCCCAGCGGGAGCCTGACCATGGAACTGCTCGGCATCCTCCTGTTCGTCAGCGGCCTAATCGCTTTCACCGCCACGTTCGGGCAGCAGTCCACCGCGCGGCACCGTCACGGTTTGTCGTTCGCCGACATCCAAGCCCGCCTGGAAGCCGAAGCGGAGCGCACCTATCTCCCGTTGCGGGGGTGGTGAGGATGCGGTTCGACTGCCTGTCCCACCGCAACCGCGACTGGGGCCGCAAGGAACCCCGACTCGCGATGCAGGTGCATATCGACTGCCACCCCGACACGTGCGAGACCAAAGCCGCTGCTTGGAAAGTGCTCGTGGCTGCCGGGACGATCGTGCCCGATTCGAACCGGAGCCGCGCGTGACCGATGACGAGTGGGAGCAGGACCGCCTCGCCAGCGTGCGCCGCTACTACGAGATGGAACAGGACCGCGTCGCGGGTGCTGTCGAGTGCGGACACCGGCTGTGGGACCTGCTCAACCACGGGTTGAAGATGGCCGCCGCCGAAGGAGCCACGCGCATGGGCGCGGAGCATCTGCTGCTACACATGCTGTACGACCCGGCCGCCATCCCGACCCGCGAACTCACCGAGATGGGGTTGGCCCCAGAAACGGTGTTCACCCGCTTGGCGGACGTCACCCGCCGCAATCCACACATGCGATGACCGGGCATGACAACTGAACCACCAGGAGAACGCTGAGCGATGGGCGCGAAATCGACACCGCCACCCAGGTTCGTCGTGACGTGAGAAGCGGACGGCATCGGGACGCTGCTGCTGTCGCGGAGATGGAGCGTCGACTACATCGGTTTGCGGTGCAGCCGTTCGGATTCCAGCAAGGTCGCCATCGTGACCGGACTGGAGATCGCCGAAATCGCCGCCGCCATCGACGACGCCGAGGCACGCGTGCGCGCGGCGGTGCCGATCGCGAAGATCATGTACCTGGAGCCGGATCTGTACCGCGCCACCGCCGTCACGAACGCGTAGCGACCGAACGGCTACGCGGTCGAGTCGGTGATGAAGTCCCGTTCCAGGCCGAGTAGCACGGTGTCGGCGGTGAGCAAGCGAAGACGCTCGCAGTACGCCTGCGAAACGATCAATCGGTCGAAGGGGTCGTGCCTCAGCAATTCCGGAAAATGTCGGATGCCTTCCGCGTGCGCTCCGGTGATATCGAGAACCGAGAGCCCCTGACTCGTGACGGCTTCGGTGAACTCGACGGGAATCGTCAGCTTGCCCAGAATTGATTTGATCGTCAGTTCCCAGATCGTCGCGGAGGACACGTAGACCTCCGTGGCGGCCGTGATCGTGGATCGTGCCCGTGTGCCCAGGCGAGGGTTGTCATCGAGCAGCCACACCACCGTCTGACTGTCAAGCAGAAGCATCGGCATCGTCCCCATAGAACATCCGCTGGATGTCCGGATCGATACCGAAGACGCTGTCGTCGTAGGTTAGCTGTCCTTTCAGACCGCCGAAGGTCACCGGCGTAGCCCGGTGCGGGACCAGATCGGCAATCGGCTTGCCCGCTTTCGAGATCACGATGCGCTCCCCCTTGGCGACACGTTCGAGAAGCCTCGACAGGTGCGTCTTAGCCTCGTGGATATTCACTGCTGCCATCTCTCCACGGTAGGTGACTAAGTCTAGTCCAGTCCATCACGAGACGGCTACGAATCGCGTGATCCGCCGCACCGAACTCTCGGTGGCCACATCCGACCGGCGTGTGCCCGCCCGCCCGTACCCGGGCACGTCGTAGCGTAGGAACCCATGTCCTCCGGCGGCGGTAAGAAGGCGATTCTGGCGGCGTTCTCGGCGGATGCGGGGATCACCGTCGCGAAGTACATCGGCGCGTTCCTCACCGGCTCGGCGTCCATGCTGGCCGAGGCGGTGCACTCGACCGCCGACACCGCCAATCAGGGGTTGCTGCTGCTCGGGCGGCGGCGGGCGGAGCAAGCGCCGGACGAGCTGCATCCGTTCGGGTACGGGCGCAACCGCTACTTCTACTCGTTCATCGTGGCGCTGGTGATCTTCCTGCTCGGCGGGCTGTACGCGATCGACGAGGGCATCACCAAGATCCGGCATCCGGAGCGGCTGGACGATCCGATCATCGCCATCGTGATCCTGCTGGTGGCGCTGGCACTGGAGTCCTACAGCCTGGCCACCGCGCGGCGCGAGTCGGCGGCGCTCAAGGGGCGCACCAGCTGGTGGAAGTTCATCCGCACCACCCGCAATCCCGAACTGCCGGTGGTGCTGCTCGAGGACACCGGGGCGCTCATCGGTCTGCTGTTCGCCTTCTTCGGGGTCGGCCTGACCATGCTGACCGGCAGCGCCGTGTGGGACGGGATCGGCACGCTGCTCATCGGAGGGCTGCTGCTGGTCATCGCGGTCGTGCTGATCGTGGAGATGAAGAGTCTGCTCATCGGGGAGGGAGCGACACCGGAGGAGGATCGCCTGATTCGCGCCGGGTTGGTGGACGGGACGCGCATCGACCGGGTGATCTACCTGAAGACCCAGTATCTGGCCCCGGATGATCTGCTGGTCGCCACCAAGGTGTCCATCGTGCCGGGCTTGGGGATCGCGGAGGTGGCGGCGGCCATCGACGACGCCGAGGCGCGGGTGCGGGCGGCGGTGCCGAACGCGCGCGACATCTATATCGAGCCGGATCTGTATCGCGCGCGGGCGGTCTGAGTACATCCGGAGGGTTCGAGCGCACCGGATCCGAACCACGTCAGGGGCGACCGCGCCACGTTCGACCACGCCAGAGCCGACCGCGCCATGCTCGACTGCACCGGGGATGGCCACGCCAGGTTCGACCGCGGCGGGGGTCGACGACACCGCGCCCGGTTCGACTACACCGGTTTGCGGTGCAGCCGTTCGGATTCCAGCAGTTCGACCGGATCGGTGTGCAGGCCGAACTCCCGGCGTAGCACGTGGCGCACGGCGAGCATGCCGTTCATCCCGTGCACGCCCGGGCCGGGTGGGGTGGCCGACGAGCAGAGGTAGACGCCGGGAAGCGGTGTGCGATACGGATTCCAGCGCGGCACCGGACGGAACACCGTCTGGCGCAGCGTCATCGCGCCCGCCGAGATATCGCCGCCGACATAGTTGGCATTGTGCGCGGGCATGGTTGCGGCGGTGCGCACGTGCGAGGCGAGGACGAGGTCGCGGAAGCCGGGGGCGAAGCGCTCCACCTGCGCAGTGACGGTCTCGGTGAGGTCCCGGGTGGAGCCGTTGGGCACGTGCGCGTAGGTGTAGAGCGTGTGTTTCCCTGCGGGCGCGCGGGTTTCGTCGACCACACCGGGTTGGATGGCCAGCACGTAGGGGCGTTCGGCATGGTCGCCGCGCGCCACGGCCTGTTCGGCCGCCACCAGTTCGGCGCGACTGCCCGCCAGGTGCAGGGTGCCCGCGCGGTCGCAGCCGACGGTCTGCCACGGGACGGGTCCGGAGAGCGCGAAATCCACCTTGCAGGCCGCGCCGCCGTACCGGAAGCGTTGCAGTGCGGCGTCGTAGCGGCCGGGCAGACGGTGTTCGGCGATGCGGCGCACCTCGGCCGGCGCCAGGTCCAGCAGCACTGCGCGCACCTCCTCGAATTCGTCGATGGAGTCCACGCGGTGGCCGGTGAAGATCTGTCCGCCATGGGCTTTCAGGTCGTCGGCGAGAGCGTCGATGATGGCCTGCGAGCCGCCGCGCGGCACCGGCCAGCCGCCCACGTGGGCGAGCGCGCCGAGCAGCATGGCGACCCCGGCGGCCGGAATGGCGCGCGGCGGGATGATGGCGTGCGCGGCGACGCCGGTCAGCAGGGCGGGGGCGAGCTGTTCGCGGAAACGCAGATTCCACAGCGGACTCGCCTGTTCCAGTAGGCGTTTGGCGAACCGCAGTTCGATGCCGGGGTCCAGGCGCAGCAGCCCCATCGGATCCAGCGGCGGATGCCGCAGATCCGACATGGCCAACCCGACCAGGTCTTCCCACTTGCGCACCAGCGGCCCGAACAGCCGCCGCCAACTCTTGCCGTCGCGACCGAGGCCGTCCACCGTCTGTTCGAGGTCGTGCCAGGCCAGGCCCGCCACCCCGCCGTCCAGCGGGTGGGCGTAGGACACCTGCGGCGCAAGCAGTTCCACACCGTGTGCGGGGAGGTCGAAGGCACGGAAGAAGGGCGAGGCGACCGCCATGGGATGCGCGCCCGCGCACACGTCGTGCTGGAAGCCCGGCAGGGTGAGTTCGGCGGTGCGACAGCCGCCGCCGATCGTCTCCTCCGCCTCGTACACCTGGACATGCAGTCCGGCGCGTGCCAGGATCACGGCCGCGGCCAGCCCGTTCGGCCCGGATCCGACCACCACTGCGTCAGCCATGATCACACTCTAGGCCCCGGCCCGGCGGTGAGCGTCCGCCCGAAAGGTGAATTCTGTCCGGGATCACCCTGATCCGACCGAATCGGTCAATCGGGTCGGACGCCCGACCCAGCGGTTCACCCCGAAATGCGAGGCGCTGCTCACGGAGGTATCGGGCTGTGGCCGCGCGTTCGAGGGGGCCGTGAACTCCATGCCGCGCGGCGGGCCATGGTGCGCTCACGTCGCGATGCTGCCACCGCCGGACGATCCACCGATGTCGCGCCAGCTCCTCCCCGCCGCACCAACCCCCGCCCGCGCGTGACCCGCGTCACCCCACGACGAATCCGGCCCCGCCGATCCGTCATCACTGTCGACTACGACAAGGAGCACCCCATGACCACCAAGCCTCACGGACCCGCGTCCTACTTCCCCGCCATCGAAGCCAAGTACGGCCGCACGGTGGACGAATGGTTCAGCGCCGTGCGGGAATCCGGCCACAGCGGTCACAAGGACCTGGTGAACTGGCTGAAGAGCGAACACGGCATGGGCCACGGTCACGCCACGGCCATCGTTCAGTACCACCTGAATCCGGACAAGTGGGCGATCTGAGCAGCGCTACGGCGCGAGGTCGCTCGCCACCCGGTGAGCGACCCGCGACGGCGGGCGTCCGTGCGCCGGTGTCAGACGTCGGTGGAGAAGCGGATGCCACCGTCGGGCAGTTCGACGCCGGGCCAGACACGAGCGCCGCGTAGTAGTTCGCAGCGGGCGCCGACATTGGCGCCGTCACCGATGACGGCGTCGCGGACGAGGGCGCGCGGACCGATGCGGGCGCCGAAGCCGATGATGGAGCGTTCGACAGTGGCCCCGGCCTCGACGCAGGCGCCGTCGAAGAGGACCGCGCCGTCCAGGCGGGCACCCGCGCCGACCTCGGCGCCGCGACCGACGACGGTGCCGCCGATGAGGAGGGCGCCGGGGGCCACGCCCGCACCCGCGTGGACCAGGGATTCACCGCGCTGGCCGGGCAGGGCCGGGGAGGGCGCGATGCCGCGCACCAGGTCGGCCGAGCCGCGGACGAAGTCCTCCGGGGTGCCCATATCGCGCCAGTAGGAGGTGTCCACATGGCCCTGGATGTGCGCGCCCTCGGCGAGCAGGGACGGGAAGACCTCGCGCTCCACCGATACCGGACGGCCGGCGGGGATCTTCTCGATGTACTCGCGGCGGAAGACGTAGCACCCGGCATTGATCTGGTCGGTCGGCGGATCCTGGGTCTTCTCCAGGAAGGCCGTGACGCGGCCGGACTCGTCGGTGGGCACGCAGCCGAAGGCGCGCGGGTCGCCGACCCGGACCAGGTGCAGCGTCACATCGGCGTTGGTGGAGTGGTGGGTCTCCAGCACCGCGCCCAGATCGGTGCCGCCCAGCACGTCACCGTTGAACACCATCACGGTGTCGGCGCGCAACTTGGGCAGCACATTGCGGATGCCGCCGCCGGTGCCGAGCGGTTCGGTCTCGGTGACGTAGTCGATCTCCAGCCCGAAGTCGGAGCCGTCACCGAAATGCTCCTCGAAGACCTCGGCCTTGTAGGAGGTGCCGAGCACCACGTGGTGGATTCCGGCGTCGGCGATGCGGGCCAGCAGATGCTGGAGGAACGGCAGACCGGCCGTGGGCAGCATCGGCTTGGGGGCCGACAGGGTCAGCGGACGCAAGCGCGTCCCCTGGCCTCCGACCAGGATCACCGCATCCGTTCCGTTCGACATCTTCTCCCCTGTATCAGGTCGTCTTTCGGTCGCGTCGGCGCATGCCGAGGCCGAGCTGTCCGGCCGCGCGCACCGCGCGGCCGGGGTCATTGTGCCTGAGCGGACCGCTCAGTTCGTACCGGCCGCGCGGTCGCGCTCGCGCAGAGCGGATCGAACCGCAAGCCTGCACCGAATGGCAAGTCCGGCCTTGAGCGCCCCCCGCAGCGGCGCCTGCCACCAGTGTGGATGCCGGTCGGCCTGGAATCGGTAGGCGCTGGCGTGGTGGGCGGGCAGCATGGCCTCGGGGTGCTTGCCGGCGGCGTGGCCCTTGGCGTGCGTGACCTCGGCCGATGGCACGAATACATTGTGCCAGCCCGCCTTGCCCATGCGGTCGCCGAAGTCCACGTCCTCCATGTACATGAAGTACCGGGAGTCGAAGCCGTCGATGGCGTCGAAGGCGGCGCGGCGCACCAGCAGGCACGAACCGGACAGCCAGCCCACCGCCCGCTCGGAGATCTCCTCGTTGTCCTGCCGGTAGCGCAGGGTCCACGGGTTGGACGGCCACAGCGTGCCGAGAATGGCGTGGCCCGCGCCGTCGGCCAGCCCGGGCACCCGCCGCGCGGACGGGTACACGCTGCCGTCGGGCTCGCGCACCATGGGTCCGAGCGCTCCGGCGCGCGGCCAGCGCTTGGCGACGGCCAGCAGCTCGTCGATGGAATCGGTACCCCACCGGATATCCGGGTTGGCGATGACGATGAACTCGATCTCCGGATCGATCTCGGCGACGGCGCGGTTGATGGCGCCGCCGTAGCCGATATTGCCGCCGGTGCGTAGCAGCCGCACATGTTCGTTGGCGTCGGCGACCAGTTCGGGCACGCCGTCGTTCGATCCGTTGTCGGCCAGGATGACCTGGGGCTTCTCGCTGGTGGCGGTGGCGAGGGTACTGATGAAGTGCTCGAGGTGCTCACCGGGCGAGAAGGTCACCGTGACGACGGCCAGTGTCGGCCGTCCGACTGAATCCGAGGGGCTCACGGGCGACCAGCCTAGTCGGAAGCGGCGGCGAGCGCGTCGTTCAGCGCATCCTGCCAGGGGCGCAGTGGCGACAGCCCGGCCGCGGTCCAGGACGCCGTGGACAGCACCGAATATGCCGGGCGCGGAGCGGGTCTCGGGAAAGCCGAGGTCGAGCAGGGCCGGACCCGGTCCGGATCGGCTCCGATGCCCGAAAACACCGCCCGCGCCAGATCGAACCAACTGGCCTGTCCCGCGTTGGCGGCGTGCAGAATTCGCGGCGCGTCGGGTTGTTCGGCGAGTTCGACCAGCGCCGCCGCGAGATCGGGTGCGTAGGTGGGCGAACCGATCTGATCGTCCACCACGTCGACGGTCTCCCGCTCCCGCTCCAGGCGGCGCATGGTGGCGACGAAATCGCTGCCCGTCCCGGTGTACACCCAGGCGGTGCGCACGATATGACCGGTCTCGGGGAGCAGATCCGCCACCGCCCGCTCCCCCGCCAGCTTGGACTTGCCGTACACCGAGGTCGGCCCGGTGGGGTCGGCGGTCTCGTACGGCCGCGACCCGGTGCCCGGGAACACGTAGTCGGTGGAGACGTGGATGAGCCGCGCCCCGACCTCCCCGCACGCCACCGCCAGCGCCATCGGCCCGCGCGCATTGACGGCGCAGGCCGCGTCGATATCGGTTTCGGCCCGGTCCACGGCCGTGTAGGCGGCGCAGTTGATCACCACATCGCCGCACCGCAGCGCGGCGCGCACCGCGTCCAGATCGGTGATGTCCAGGTCGGCGTGGGTGTAGCCGCGGGCTTCGGGTGCGAGGTCGAGCAGCGCACGGCCCAGCTGACCCCGCGCCCCGGTCACCACCAGCCGCCCGGTGACAGGTGTCACGGAGGGGAGAGTCACGCCGGTCAGTCTGGCACGCCGTGCCGACCGGGCGGCGACCCGGTGCGACCTGCCGGAACGACGGCGGCCCCGGCGCGCGGTCGCCATAGCCGCCGCGCAGTGCCGGGCGCGCGGCACGC
>NZ_JASCXP010000030.1:0-30399 GCF_030010695.1 Nocardia sp. CC201C | reverse complement strand
GTCACCGTGTACGAGCGGCGGGCGCTGGGCGGCAAGGCGCGCAGCATGCGGGTGCCGGGCAGCGGCCGGGGTGGTCGTCCCGATCTGTGGGGCGAGCACGGCTTCCGCTTCTTTCCCGGCTTCTACCACCACATTCCGGATACCATGCGGCGAATCCCGTTCGCGGGCAACGCCAATGGTGTGTGGGACAACCTGATCGCCGCACCCGAGGCGCGTTTCTCCCGTCGCGACAACGACGACGTGATCATGCCGCTGGGCAAGGCGGGCCGGGTCTGGGCGACGCCGGAAGACTTCCGCGAGACGGTCAGCTCCGCCATCTCCACCACGGCGAAGATGCCGTATCAGGACGCCCTCTACTTCGCCAACCGACTGCTGGTTTTCAACACCAGTTGCGACGCCCGCCGATACGGCCAGTGGGACAAGGTGTCCTGGCGCGACTACGTGGGCGCGCGCAACCGGTCGAGCGAATTCCGCATGCTCATGTCCCGCACCCTCACCACCCTGCTGGTGGCGGCACGGGACGATCTGGCCAGCACCCGCACCATCGGCAATATGGGCGAGCAGTTCCTCGGCAATCCGCTCGAGATCGGCAATGACGGTGCGCTGGACCGGATTCTGGACGGCCCCACCAATGAGGCGTGGATCGACCCGTGGGCGGCGCGGCTGCGAGAACTCGGCGTGCGCTTCGTCGCGGCGGAGGTGCGCGGACTCGACGTGAGCGGCAACCGCATCGGCTCGGCCCGGGTGGTGACCGCCGCCGGCGCGGCCGAAACGGTGGCGGCCGACCACTTCGTGTGCGCCCTGCCCGTGGAGGCGGCACGCAGCCTGCTCACTCCCGAAATCCTGGCGCTGCGACCGGAATTGGCGGGCATGCACCAGCTGATGGTGGACTGGATGACGGGCCTGCAGTTCTTCCTGCGCCGCCCGACCGCCATCGCGCGCGGCCACGTGGCCTACGTGGACTCGCCGTGGTCGCTGACCTCCATCTCCCAGGATCAGTTCTGGCCGCGCGTGCGACTGTCCGAACACGGGGACGGCACCGTCGTCGACTGCCTGTCGGTGGACATCTCCGACTGGAACACCCCCGGCCCGCTCTACGGCAAGACGGCCAAGGAGTGCACTCACGACGAGATCGTCCGCGAGGTCTGGGCGCAGCTGAAGGCCCACCTCAACGACCGCTCCGAGCTGCTGCGCGACGAGGATCTGCACTCCTGGTTCCTCGACACCGGCATCACCTGGAATGCCGCCACCCGCCGCAACGAGAACGCCGACCCGCTGCTGATCAATACGGCCGGATCGTGGGCGCTCCGCCCGGAGTGTCACGGCGCCATCGAAAATCTGTATCTGGCAGGCGATTACGTGCGGACGAATGTGGATCTCGCCACCATGGAGGGAGCGTCGGAGTCGGCGCGCACGGCGGTGAACGCCATCCTGGACGTCACGGGTGCCACCGCCCCGCGCTGTCGCCTGTTCACCCTGTACCGGGCGGCGGAGCTGGAGCCCTTCCGGCAGTTGGATGTCGCGCGCTACGCCAGCGGCCAGCCGAACCTCTTCGACGGTCCGGTCTGATTGTTCACAACCCCCTGGTGCCGCAGCCGGGTCGGGGCGTTCAATCGAATCCATGAGCGAGATCACCGACCCCGAGGAACTGCGAGAACTGTTGGGCGCGGTGAATCCTCGCGCCGCCGCCAAGGAACGCGTCCAATTGCACCCGCGCGACCGCGAGTGGATCGCGGCGTCTCCGTTCGTGGTGCTGGCGACCAGTGATGCCGCGGGCAATTGCGACGCCTCCCCGAAGGGTGACCCCGCCGGATTCGTTCGGGTCCTCGATGATCGGACCATCGCGATCCCGGAGCGTCCCGGTAACCGTCGCGCCGACGGCTACCTCAATATCCTGGACAACCCGCACATCGGCGTGCTGTTCGTGATCCCCGGCCGCACCGAAACCCTGCGCGTCAACGGCCGCGCCCGCCTGGTCCGCGACGCCCCGTACTTCGACGACATGATCGTGCGCGGCCACCGCCCCATCCTCGCCGTGGAGGTCGACATCGACCAGATCTTCTTCCACTGCGGCAAGGCGTTCCTGCGCTCCAACCTCTGGCACCCCGACCGCTGGCCCGCCGACACCCTCCCCACCCAAGCTCACCTGGTCAAAGAACTACAACCGGACACCCCCCAATCCCTCGAGGAACTGACCCACTACTACTCCGAACCCAACTACGCCCGGTCCCTCTACAGGTCCTGATCCGCCGAGGGGGAACTGGTGGCGGGGGTCTCCCGCGCGATACCGCCACGGATTCCCCCTGACCGTTCGGTCTGTGCGAGAGGGATCACGCGGACCGCGTGTGGCGGGGTGCGGTGGCGGCAATAGACTCGCGGCGTGGCAGACATTTCGGTGCGCGGGCGGGTGGCGCTGCGGGCGGCGACCGCGGCGTCGTGGGCCTCGCAGAAGGCCGGGCGCGGTAAGGGGTCGATGATCGGCGGGCTGATCGCGCTGAAGATCGACCCGTCACTCATGACGCAGCTCGGCCGGGGACGGCGCACGGTGCTGGTGACCGGCACCAATGGCAAGTCCACCACCACCCGGATGACGGCGGCCGCGCTCGGCACCCTGGGCCGGGTCGCCACCCAGGCCGACGGCGCGAATATGGACGCCGGCATCGTGGCCGCGCTGACCGCGAATCGCACCGCGCCGCTGGCCGCGATCGAGGTGGACGAGCTGCATCTGCCCCATGTGGCCGATGCGCTGAATCCCTCGGCGGTGGTGCTGCTCAACCTCAGTCGCGACCAGCTGGACCGGGTCGGCGAGATCAATATGATCGAGCGCCGCCTGCGCGCCGGCATGGCCCGGCATCAGCACGCCGTGCTCATCGCCAACTGTGACGACGTGCTGGTCACCTCCATCGCCTACGACCACCCGAATGTGGTGTGGGTGGCGGCCGGCAGCGGCTGGCAGGTCGATGCCACCAGCTGCCCGCGCAGTGGCGAGCCCATTCTGTGGGAGGGCGACCACTGGTACAGCACCGGCACGGATTTCAAACGCCCGCAACCGGATTGGTGGGTGGACGAGCACACGCTGTACGGCCCGGACGGACTGGAGCTGCCGCTGAGCCTGGCGCTGCCCGGACGTGCCAACCGGGGTAATGCCGCGCAGGCGGTGGCGGCGGCCATCGCGCTGGGGGCCGATCCGGCGCGGGCCGTCGCGGCGGCGGCGACCGTGAAGGAGATCGCGGGCCGCTACCGCACCGTTCAGGTCGGCGACCACGCGACCCGACTGCTGCTGGCCAAGAACCCCGCCGGTTGGCAGGAGGCGCTGTCCATGATCGACCCCGCCGCCAAGGGTTTGGTGATCGCGGTCAACGGCCAGGTGCCCGACGGCGAGGACCTGTCCTGGCTGTGGGACGTGCGGTTCGAACACTTCGAGGGCACCCGGGTGGTGGCGGCGGGCGAGCGCGCCACCGACCTCGCGGTCCGCCTCACCTACGCCGGGGTACAGCACACCATCGTCGCGGACCCCCTGCGCGCCATCCGCTCCTGCCCGCCGGGGCAGGTGGAGGTGCTGGCCAACTACACGGCATTCCGCGACCTGAACCGCGACCTGGAGGAGAAGGCGGGGGTGCGCGCATGAGCGAGCGAAGCGACCGACCGGAGGACACGACCGAACAGCCGAAGGACACCGCCGAGCGGCCGAGGGATACCGCCGACCACGGCGCGTCCGCATCCGGTCGGGACGGCGCTGCCTCGCGGCAGGCCGCTGGCTTCGGAGAAGATGCGCCTGCCGGGTCCGCGGACACCGCTGGCTCGAGCGCTGCGGTGGCCCCGTCGGCGGGTACCGGTGAGCTTGCGGCCGTAGATGGTGCTGAGGCGGCGTCGTCACCGGCTGCCGGTGAGCATGCGGTGGCCGGGGGCGATGCTTCGTCGCCGGCGGCGGCGGATATCACCGCGGCGCGGATCCAGGCCGCCGCACGGGTGGAACAGGCTGCGGCGCAAGGGAAGCGGTCGAGTGAGTCCACGGTGCGCATCGGTCTGGTGCTGCCCGATGTCATGGGCACCTACGGCGACGGCGGCAATGCGGTGGTGCTGCGTCAGCGGTTGCGGATGCGCGGCTACGACGCCGAGATCGTCGAGATCTCGTTGAGCGAGCCGGTTCCCGACTCGCTCGACATCTACACCCTGGGCGGTGCGGAGGATTCCGCGCAGCGCCTGGCCACCCGCCACCTGCAGCGCTACCCCGGCCTGCAGGCCGCCGCCGGGCGCGGGGTGCCGGTGCTGGCCATCTGCGCGGCCATCCAGGTGCTCGGCCACTGGTACGAGACCTCCTCGGGCGAACGCGTGGACGGTGTCGGCCTCATCGACGTCACCACCTCCCCGCAGGCCGAGCGCGCCATCGGTGAGGTGGTCACCAACCCGATCCTCGCGGGTTTGAGCCAGCCCCTCACCGGCTTCGAGAACCACCGTGGCGGCACGAAACTCGGCGGCGCGGCCACCGGTCTGGCCCGCGTCACCCGCGGTGTCGGCAATGGCGTCGGCGACGGTCTGGAGGGTGTGGTGCAGGGCTCGGTCATCGGCACCTACATGCACGGTCCCGCCCTGGCCCGCAACCCGGAACTCGCCGACTACCTGCTCACCAAGGCCCTCGGCGTCGATTCCCTCCCGCCCCTCGATCTCCCCGAGGTGGAGCAGCTCCGCCGCGAACGCCTGCGCGCCTGAGTCGACGCGTTTCCTACACGGTCGGCCCGTTCGTGTGACCGGCCCGACCGCGGTGAACCGATCGCGCGCATGGTCCGACCGCGCCGGACGCGATCGGACGTCGGGACCCGCCGCACCCACCGGGACGCGGGGTCGGCGGGATACGGTGGCGCACATCGGAAAACCGAGAAATCATAGCCGCCGAACATGGCGCTCGCAGGGATATTGCGAACGTGTTGAGGTGCGGGCGGCGGCCCGGTAGTGTCGCGCGCGGCCATTGGTTGATGAGGAGGTGGCCGGTTGCGGAGACGCGCCGTCTTGAAGGCTGCCGGGGTGGCGGCTTTGCTGGCGGGCGTCGGGACGGGGGCCGCTACGCGCGGCGCCGGACCGGCGTCGGCGAATTTCCTGTGGCATGCGCTGTTCGAGGCATGGGTGCCGGAAATCTTTGCGCCGCTACCGGATCCGCCGGAGCACACCGAGGCCATCGTCATCGGCTCGGGGTTCGGCGCGGCGGTCACCGCCCTGCGGTTGGCCGAGGCCGGGGTGCGGAATACGGTGCTGGAGCGCGGCTCCCGGTGGCCCAACGACCCGTGGCGGGAGATCTTCACCGGTGACGACCTGCCGGACGGGCGCGGGTTCTGGCACCGCAACACCTTCACCGGCGTGACCAAGGTGCCCATGTCGTTCGCCAGCTTCGGCGGTGTCCTCGATGTGACCGAGTACCCGGGTATCGACGTGTGGCGGGCCGCGGCGGTCGGCGGCGGCTCGGTGGTCTTCACCGGGGCCATGGTCGCGCCCGAGCGGCATCTGTTCGATGCCGTCTTCCGCGGCGTCGTGAACTACGACGAACTGGACCGCGTCTACTACCCGCGGGTGCGGCAGATGCTGCGGCTGAGCCCCATGCCCGCGGACGTGTACGGCTCCGCGCCGTTCACGCATTCACGCATCTGGGATCAGCAGGTGCGGGCGGCGGGCTATCAGCCCACGGCCAACGATTCCGCCTTCGACTGGAACATCATTCGCGGTGAGCTGGCGGGCACCACCCGCGCCTCCGCCATCGCCGCGCGCAGCAATCTCGGCAATTCCAACGGCGCGAAGTTCGATCTCAACCAGAACTACCTGCGCTACGCCGAGGCCACCGGCAATACCGGCATCTATCCCGGTCACCGGGTGGACGCCATCGCGCAGGACGGCGACCGGTACGCGGTCACGGTGACCAAGCTGGCCCCCACCGGGCAGGTGCTGTCCACCCGCACCCTCACCTGTGACCGCCTGTTCCTGGGCGCGGGTTCGGTGGGCACCTCCGAACTGCTGGTGCGCGCCCAGGCGACCGGTGCGCTGCCACACCTCAACGAGCACGTCGGCGACGGCTGGGGCACCAATGGCGACGCGGTGCTGGCGCGCGGCGCGAACGCCCTCACCGGGGTCGGCAACGGCGTCCCGAGCGCCAGCCGCATCCTGGACGAATCGGGTGTTCCGCTGACCCTGGAGAACTGGTATGTGCCGGGCATTCCGGTGGACACCGGGGCCATCGCGTCACTGGGGATGGTGCTGGACCCGACCCGCGCCCGCTTCGGCTACGACCGCGCCACCGACCGGGTCGGCCTGACCTGGCCCGCGCACGCCCAGAACCAGGTGCTGGCCGCCTGCCGTGCCGTCGACGACCGGATCGCCGAGCGCGGCCGCGCGATCGTGGACTACACGCCCATCGGCTACGACGCCCAGGCCTTCTTCACCGCCCACCCGCTCGGCGGCGCGGTGCTGGGCCGCGCCACCGACGCCTACGGCCGCGTGCACGGCCACCCGGGCCTGTACGTGATGGACGGCGCGGCCCTGCCCGGCAGCACCGCCACGGCGAACCCGTCCCTGACCATCACCGCCGTCGCCGAACGCAATATCGAGGCCATCCTCCGCGCCGGGCGGTAGCCGCCGGATCGCCCGGCCCGGTTCGGTTCCGCCCGCGGCACCGGCGCGGCAACTACTCTCGGCTTGGCTGTTTCGAGGTGGAAGGGGCCGTCGTGAGCCAGTTCAGCGGCGCGGAGGGTGAGTACCCGCGCAAACCGCCGGTGCTGTGGACAGATTTCGCCATGCTGGCACTGGCCGTCGTCTCGGTGGTGCTGGTCGGCTGGGTGACGTTCTTTCCGGTGGCGGACAGCACCTATCGGACGATCGTGGTGGTGGACTGGATCATCTGCGGCGTCTTCGCGATCGAGTTCGTCTGGCGCTGGCGGCGCGAGGGCTGGCCGTGGTCGTTCCCGTTCGTCTACTGGTACGAGGTGCTGGGCATGATCCCGGTGACCAGCCCGTTCTTCCGCGGCTTCCGGCTGTTGCGGATCGTGGTGGTCGTGGTGCGCCTGGCGCGGGTGGCGGACCGGGCGTTCGGCGACCGGGTCACCGCCGCGGTGGTGAACCGCTCGGTCGGAACCATTGTCGAGACCATCAAGCGCCCGGTGACGGTGGCCGTCATGGACGAGGTCGCCCAGGTGTTGCGGACCGCCCATTTCACCCGCAATATCTCGGCGGCGCTGGAGGAGAATCGCGCCGAGCTGGATCAGATGATCCTGGAGACCATCCGCCAGGATCCGCAGTTGGGTCGCGTGCGCTATCTGCCCTTCCACGAGGAGATCATTCGCGGCATCGCCGACGCCAGCTTCCGCGTGGTGCTCGACGTGCTGGCCGACCCGCGCACCGACGAGCTGGTCGCCGATGTGTTGCGGGAGAATGTGGATCAGATGCGCGAAGCAGTGCGCGCGGGCGTGCGGGTGCCGGATTCGTTCGACCATCGGCCGCCGCCCGTCCCGGACCGCTCGGCCGTGCTCGAGCGCTGACCGGTCCGGGACGGCTGCCTACACCGCGTGGCCGTGTCGGATCTCGTCGCGGAACCGCGCGTGCCGCACCGTCTCCCAGACGATGAGCACGGCCAGCACGGCGCACAGGATGCCGAGCGCCGCCAGGGCGGGCAGCGCGGCGGCGACGGGGATCAGCGCCAGCAGCGCCACCGCGGCCACCAGCCGCTGCGTGCTCACCTGACCCGTCGCGTACTGCTTGAAGCCCACGAGGGCGACCAGGTACAGCACCACGCCGCCGAACAGCCCGTACAGCGGAATGCCGTACAGCTCGTCCGCCAATGTGTGTCCGTCGGCCCCGCCCACGTAGTTCAGCACCTTCTTGAGGCCCACGGAGAGTCCGATGATGCCGACGATCATGGGGAAGTGCCAGTAGGTATAGCAGGCTCGCGCGATCTTGATCCGCCGTGCCCCGTCGGCCCGGTGCATGGCCTGCTCGACCGTGAGCGCCGCGATATCGAAGTACGCCCACCACAGCAGCCCGGAGATGGCCAGTCCCAGCATGGATCCCAGTGCGATGGGCCAGGAGATGGGCAGCCCGGACACGCCGATGCCGATGGACACGATGGATTCGCCGAGCGCCACGATGATGATGAGCCCGTGCCGTTCGGCGAAGTGCTTGACGGAGTTGAGTCGCCAGTCGGTGCCCGCGATCATCGTCCAGAGCATGTCTCCGGCCACGGCGAGCATCCACAGCGCGATCTGCCAGGCGCCGTGCGTGAATGCCGCGAGTACGAGCAGTCCGCCGCCGATGGTCAGCGACCCCAGGCCCCAGCGCACCACCTGTCCGCGTAGTTGGGCGTCCTCGGAGCTGGCGACCATGAACACGACGATGTGCACCAGCCGCACCACCAGGTAGCCGATGGCGAATACCAGGGGTGCGTACCAGCCGCCCGGAAGGTCGTGGAATGCCTCGGGAATCGCGAGCGCCATGAGGAAGGTCGCCCCCATGGCCACGAATATGCCGAGGCGGGTCACGCCCTCGTCGGCTCGGACCACGTTCCCCAGCCAGGAGTACGCGACCCACAGCCACCACATGAGGGCCAGCACCACGAGTGCTCGCAATATGTTCACCGCGGTGGTCTCGTGGGCCGCGAGATCGGCGACCATGGTGAAGGCGAAGACCAGCACCAGGTCGAAGAACAGTTCCAGTTGAGTGACGGCGGAGCCCTCGGACACCGCTGTCGTCCGCGATCGGCGCGATTCGCTCATGAAGGACATCGTGGCAGGAATCGCCCGAAAGGCGCGGACCTCCGGCGGATTTCCGCCGCCGGCGTAATGGTCAGGCCAGTCCGGGTTCGAACGATCCGCCGTACAGCGGCCCGGCGTACCCGCGCGGCTCGTACGCGCCCTCGGGGTACGGCTCCGGTTCGGCCTCCGGCTCGATGCCCGCGTAATCCTCGACGTAGGCGATGAAGTTCTCCACCAGCGTCTCGCTCTCGCGATTGGCGGTGCGCTTGAGCAACATGCCGGGCACCGGAATCGGGAGCCGGATCTCGGAGTGGTACCAGACCTCGGTGCCGTCCTCGGTATCGGCGATCTCGAACCAGCCCTTGCCGCCCGCACCGGCGCTGGATTCGGTGACCTTCCACTCGATTCGGTCCTGGGTGCAGGTGTATTCGACCACCTGCCGGTCGGGTCGGCCCATGAGATTGGCCGACACGTAAACCCGCTTGGGCCGCCCATAGCTGTCGCGAGTCGCGACACGCACATCCTGGTGGGAAGGCGACCAGTCGGGCAGTCGCTCGACCGTCAGCAGCGCCTCCATCACCTGTTCGGGATCGACGTCGACAACGAATCGGTGATCAGTCTTAGTACGCATTACAACCCTCCAGCTTCAGGGGCCGATTGTGACGAGCGTCGCTCTCGGAGTCAACCTACCGGTCCGGTAGCTGGTACTCGCGGAAACTGATACATGCTCGAATTCCGCTGTCCGGCAACGGGATCGACGACCCTGGAGGGTCTTCGAGAATCTTCGGGAGGCCGCGGTGAAGTACGCGGAATACGGCTTCAGCCGCGAGCTTTCACTTCCCAGTCCGGGCCCGGGAAGACCAGGCTCTCGTGGCCGTCGTCGAAGCGCACCACATAGGGCGGTGCGCCCTCGTCTCCGCGCACCTCGACGATCTCGCCGGTGCGTTCCCGCAGCCCGACGGCGTGGGTGTGAACGACAAGCTGGTCACCGACATTCGCTCGCATGATGTGCATTATCGGTTGTTCGTGATGCGCGTCACAAGTGCTGAAGCGCGTCGAAAACATTCTTGACACCACTCCGAATGTAGTACTACAGTTCTAATCACTACGGACGAAGTACAACGAGCGAGGCGGTAATAGTATGCGAAACCTGGTCTACTACGTGGGCGTCTCCCTCGACGGCTACATCGCCGGACCGGGCGGGGAGTTCGACTTCTATCCGCTCTCCGACGAGATGGCCGCGTGGATCACGCAGCGGTACCCGGAGTCGGTGCCCACCCACCTCCGCGAACAGGTCGGACTCGCCCCCGACGCGCCCAACCGGGAATGGGACACCGTGGTGATGGGCCGCGGCACCTACGACCCGGCCTATCTGCACGGCATCACGAGCCCGTACGCCCACCTGAAGCAGTACGTCGTCTCGACGACGCTCGGCTCCGTGGACGACCCGAACGTGACCGTGGTCGACGGCGATCCGGTCGCGCTGGTGCGTCGGTTGAAGAAGGAAGAGGGGAAGAACATATGGCTGTGCGGCGGCGGCAAGCTGGCGGGCCAGCTCCTCGACGAGATCGACGAGCTGGTCATCAAGAGCTATCCGGTGATCGCGGGGGCCGGAATCTCGGCGTTCACCGGCAACTTCACGCCGACCCGGTTCCGGCCCACGCGGCGGCAGGACTTCGACAACGGGGCACAGGTCACCTGGTTCAACCGGGCGTGACCCGTGGGGTCACGCCGAGTCGGCGAGGAAGGACAGCCGTATCGTCCGGCTCGGGTTGTCGACGTTGAGGTCCACGAACGCGATGGACTGCCAGGTGCCCAGCGCCATCGCGCCGCCGAGCACCGGCACCGTGGCATAGGGCGGGATCAACGCGGGCATGACGTGCGAGCGGCCGTGCCCGCGCGAGCCGTGGGCGTGCCGCCAGCGGTCGTCGGCGGGCAGCAGATCGCGCAGCGCGGCCAGCAGGTCGTCATCGCTGCCCGCGCCCAGTTCGATGATCGCGATGCCGGCCGTGGCATGCGGTACGAAGACGTGCAGCAGCCCGTCGCCGCCGCCCGCCGCCTCGCGCAGGAACTCCTCGCACAGCCCGGTGATGTCGTGCACCACCTCGCTGTGCCCGGTCTTCACCTCGAGCACCGTGCTCTTCATCGTTCACCTCCCGAATTCGCTCCCCGCCATGGTCCCGCCGGGCCGCGCTCTCGCCAATAGAGGTTATGCATGAAACCGAGCCGCCCGGTCGCGACCGGGCCGGTGGCGGGTGGACACCGCCGCACCCGCGTCACCACCGAAGTCAATCTGTTCGTCATATTCGCGCGGCATTACATGGGTCACAGCCGGGAGGTGGGCGCAAAACCCCTGGACGCTCATCGGTAGGCTGAGTGCTCGATAGCAGCAGTTTGTCGATCTTGGAGGATTCCACCGTGGCTCTCGTCGTTCAGAAGTACGGAGGATCTTCGCTCGAATCGGCCGAGCGCATCCGTCGCGTCGCTGAGCGGATCGTCGAGACCAAGAAGCAGGGCCACGACGTGGTGGTCGTCTGCTCCGCCATGGGCGACACCACCGACGAGCTCCTCGACCTCGCCCAGCAGGTGGCTCCCGCGCCGCCCGCCCGCGAGATGGACATGCTCCTCACCGCCGGTGAGCGCATCTCCAACGCGCTGGTGGCCATGGCCATCCATTCGCTCGGCGCCGAGGCCCGCTCCTTCACCGGCTCCCAGGCCGGTGTGGTCACCACCGGTGCGCACGGCAACGCGCGCATCATCGACGTGACGCCGGGTCGCCTGCGCGAAGCCCTCGACGAGGGCGTCATCGTGCTGGTGGCCGGATTCCAGGGTGTCTCCCAGGACAGCCGGGACGTGACCACGCTGGGTCGCGGCGGTTCCGACACCACCGCGGTCGCGCTGGCCGCCGCGCTCGAAGCCGATGTCTGCGAGATCTACACCGATGTGGACGGCGTGTTCACCTCGGACCCACGCATCGTCCCCGATGCGCAGAAGCTCGAACAGGTCTCCTACGAGGAGATGCTGGAACTGGCCGCGACCGGGGCCAAGGTGCTCATGCTGCGGTGTGTGGAGTACGCGCGCCGCTACAACGTGCCCGTGCATGTGCGCTCGTCGTACACCGACAAGGTGGGCACCTACATTTACGGATCGATGGAGGACATCCCCTTGGAGAAAGCAATCCTCACTGGCGTCGCGCACGACCGCAGCGAGGCCAAGGTGACCGTCGTCGGCATTCCGGACGAGCCGGGTTACGCCGCCAAGGTGTTCCGCGCGGTCGCCGATGCCGAGATCAATATCGACATGGTGTTGCAGAACATCTCGAAGGTGGAGACCGGCAAGACCGACATCACCTTCACCCTGCCCAAGAGCGAGGGCCCGCGCGCCGTGGAGCTGCTGACCAAGCGGCAGGGCGAGATCAACTTCTCCCAGGTGGTGTACGACGACCACATCGGCAAGGTGTCCCTGGTTGGTGCGGGCATGAAGTCGCATCCGGGCGTCACCGCCACCTTCTGTGAGGCGCTCGCGGACGCGGGCATCAATATCGACCTCATCTCGACCTCCGAGATCCGCATCTCCGTGCTGGTCAAGGACACCGATCTGGACGAGGCCGTGCAGGTGCTGCACCGCGCCTTCGATCTGGGCGGCGACGAGGTGGCGGTCGTGCACGCCGGAACGGGGCGCTGACATGATCGGGTCAAGCGCGGAGGCGGCAGCGCAGCGTAACCACGTAGCGCTCCCGATCATGTCGAAAGGACACTGAGCCATGGGTGTACGCGTAGGTGTGGTCGGCGCGACCGGGCAGGTCGGCGCCGTCATGCGGAAGCTGTTGGAAGAGCGTGATTTCCCGGCCGACGAGGTGCGGTTCTTCGCGTCCTCGCGCTCGGCGGGCAAGACCCTGCCGTGGCGCGGCACGGAGATCGTGATCGAGGACGCCGAGACGGCGGACCCGACCGGACTGGATATCGCGCTGTTCTCGGCCGGCGCCACCATGTCCCGGGTGCAGGCCCCGCGCTTCGCGGCGGCCGGTGTCACGGTCATCGACAACTCCTCGGCCTGGCGCAAGGATCCCGAGGTGCCGCTGGTCGTCTCCGAGGTGAACCCGGAGCAGACCCGGAACCTGCCCAAGGGCATCATCGCCAACCCGAACTGCACCACCATGGCCGCCATGCCGGTGCTGAAGGTGCTGCACGACGAGGCCGGACTGCAGCGCCTCATCGTGTCCAGCTACCAGGCGGTGTCGGGCTCCGGCCTGGCCGGTGTGGAGGAGCTGGCCTCGCAGGTGCGCGCGGTCATCGACGACGCCGAGAAGCTGACCCACGACGGCTCCGCCGTGGAGTTCCCCGCGCCGAACAAGTACGTCGCGCCCATCGCCTTCGACGTGATCCCGCTGGCGGGTGCGCTGGTCGACGACGATTCCGGCGAGACCGACGAGGACCAGAAGCTGCGCAACGAGTCCCGCAAGATCCTGGGCCTGCCGGAGCTCGCGGTGAGCGGCACCTGTGTGCGCGTCCCGGTCTTCACCGGCCACTCGCTGTCCATCAATGCCGAGTTCGCGCGACCGCTCTCGGTCGAGCGCGCCACCAAGCTGCTGGAGAGCGCCCCGGGCGTCAAGCTGGTGGACGTCCCCACTCCGCTGCAGGCGGCCGGTATCGACGAATCCCTGGTCGGCCGCATCCGCCAGGATCCGGGCGTCCCCGACGGCCGCGGTCTGGCCCTGTTCATCTCGGGTGACAACCTGCGCAAGGGCGCGGCGCTCAACACCATTCAGATCGCCGAGGTGCTGCTCGAGAACCGCTGACGCGGCGGCTGTTCCGAACGAGGCCGATCGCCCCCGATCCCGCTGGGTTCGGGGGCGATCTCTTCTCTCACTCCGTCGCCAGCGGGCCGTGCCGGTCCAGGTGCAGGTAGGTGTAGACGGTGGTGATCAGGCAGACGATGGTCGCCAGCAGCAGCAGCCCGAGGCCGTCGGTGATCATGTTCATGAGTCCGCCGACGAGTCCGCCGAGCAGGAACGACGACCAGATCAGGAAGTGGCCCAGCCAGGCGGCGGCGGTGGCCGCGCCCGCGAGGTGGCGTTCGAGCCCCTGGCCCATCTTCACCAGGGCTCCGGTGAAGTAGGTGATCGGCACCGACACCTCCCCGTTCTTCACGAACGAGGTGTTCAGCGCCCCGGTGCCGAAGGCCACGAACAGGATCGGCACCAACTCGATGTCCGGAGCTCCGGCGGGTGTCTCCGTGAAGAAGTCGATGACCGTGGCGACGGCGAGGCTCATCGTGGTGAGCAGCGTCGGCCCGTGCGGATGCTGGGTCCAGAAGTGTCGCCGACACCAGGACGCCACGAATACTCCGGCCACGAAACTGACGATGAGCAGGATGGCGGCCAGGGCCATGGAGCTGCGCCCGTCGAACCAGTTCACGATGGCACGCTCGGAGTTGCCGGTCATGAAGGTGACGAAGTAGCCCTCGGTATGCAGGAGTGCCGCAGCGCCGATGACACCGGCCATGGCGGCGAGCACCCAGGACAGCCGTGCTTCGGCGTCGAACATGCCCGCGTAGGGGCTGTCTTCCGTTTTCGGCACAGGTAGAGCTCCTTCCGGGAGGATGTGAGCGCTACCAGTCTTACCGATGCATCCTGAGAATCAGCTGTCGCCAGGCTGTATTGCTAGCCAGTTGCTATCAATCGACCCATGAGTCGCTGCGCAGGGGGAATCGGAGAATTCAGTCATCTGGACGATGCTCGATGCGCCGGAGAGTTTCCTTTCGTGGTGCGCGCGGAGAGGATTCCCTCGCGCTCCAGGCGGGCGGTGATGTTCTGTACCGTCGGTCCCTCGCCGAAGCTGGAATATCTGGTTGCCGTCACCGCGCAGGCCGCGAACCACATTGCGGCACCACCGATTCCGACTCCGAGTAGGAAGAACCACAGTTCGCCGGGCATGGTCACCTCTTGACGTCCGTATCGTTCGTGTCGATCGACAGCTCCCACCCATGACGGTAAACACAGAAAAATTGCGGTGCAATAAGAAAAATCCATGTTCCATACTGTGCGCCGTAAGCTCGCCCGGTCTGCAATCCTTGTCGGCAGATCCGATCGGAAGGAGTGAGCATGGATTCGTTACGAAGGCGCTGCGGGATCTGCCGGGCGCACACATCGATCCTCTGGCGGTGATCGCCGGCAAAGCCCATCAGGTAGAAGGAGTTTGACCCGGTGGCCGAAAGTACCCTTGGGGCACGGGTAGCGGAGTTGCGCCGGCGTAGAGGGCTATCGCAGAAGGAGCTTGGCGCCGCCATCAGGCGGTCGGAAAGCTGGGTGTCGCAGGTAGAGCGGGATGTGCTGCCGGTCGAGAGACTGTCGGTACTGCAACGGCTCGCCGATGTTCTCGGAGTCGCGGTCCGAGATCTGCGGCCGGAAGCGGCCGAACCGATGTCGACCGACCGTGCGGGCGGCGAACGCGTGGGTTCAGCGGTTTTCGAGCAATTGCGACTCATGCTCACCGGCCATCCGGCGCTGGACCGGCTGTTCGGCGACGAGACCGGTCGCGAGCCGGTCGAGGTGCCGCGGCTGGCCGCACGCGTCGATCTGGCCTGGCAGCTGGCACACGAGTCACGGCTCGTCGAAGTGGGCGGCAGCCTGCTGGAGCTCATTCCGGATCTGGAGCAGGCGGCACGCGTCGCGGCGACGCGGCGGGAGGTGCTCGGCCTGCTGTCGCGCGCCTATCAGGCGGCGGCAACAGCATTCACCCGCCAGGAGGAGGTCGACGCCGCGTGGGTGGCGGCCGACCGGGCGCTGGCCGCGGCCGAGCGCTCCGGCGATCCGCTCAGCGTGGTGGCCGGAACCTATCGAATGGCACAGGCATTCCTGCGACTACAGCGGTTCGAGCAGGCCGAGCAGGCCGCGCGGACCTGCGTGGCGGCACTGGAACCGCTGGTGGACGACGACCAGCGGAGCACGCCGGAAATCCTGTCGCTCTACGGATCCCTCCAGCTCATGCTGGCGGTGATCGCGGCGACGGAAGGCAATCGCGCGCAGTCGCGGGCAGGCCTGGCCGCCGCACGCGGGGCGGCCCTGCGGATCGGGGACGACCGCAACGATTTCGACACCGAATTCGGACCGACCAGTGTCGCCGTGCACGCGGTGGCGGTGGCCGTCGAATTGGGTGACGCCGGTGAGGCCCTCGATATCGCGCGGCACGTGGACGCCTCCACGCTCACCCCGGAACGACAGGCGCGCTTCCTGGTGGATGTGGCGCGGGCGCACGCGCAGCGACGGCAGGCGCATCAGGCGCTGGAAGCCCTGCTGACGGCCGAACGGCTGACGCCCGAGCTCGTACACACCCACCACCGCGCACGGGAGGTGATGCGCGATCTGTTGCAGTTCGCGGGACGCCGACCGTCGGAGGAATTGCGGGAGTTGGCCGGGCGCGCCGCGGTGACCCCCTAGTTCCCGGCCCGAATGCCAGGAGCGCGTGGGTCGGGGCCGAGGCATGCCACGATCAGGCACCCCGGTGGTGCGTCGGCGAAGGGCGGCGCGAGCGGAATGTCCAAGCAGGACAGCACATTGCAGCCCGGATAGGCGGCCGGTCCGAGGCCGAGGACGGCGAGCGCGATATCGCCGTCGAAGTACCGGCGCGGGTCCAAGCGCAGGGGCGGCTCGACGTAGCGGCCCGGGTCGGGTATCGGGCTGTCCCGGAACGCCCGCAGCAGCCGTCGGAAGAATTCGTGCGGCACTTCCACGCCGTATTGCAGAATTCCGGTGACTCCCCGGTCGGTATGGGTGCCGAAGACGCCCGTCCACACCACCATGAGATCCAGGCTGGGCACGATGTACACATGCTGTAGTCCGAGTCCGGACATGGAATACACGTCATCCGGGAGGAATTCCGGATTTTCCGCGCAACCCGGACCGAGCCAGAACAGATAGCCGTAACAGGAACTGGTCGCCGACGGTGTGATCGCCTGTCGCAGGTACGCTTCCGACACGATGCGCCGCCCGCCCCAGTCGCCGCCCGCGGCCACCAGCATGCCGATGCGGGCCAGATCGTTCGGCGGAATCATGAGATGCGCGTATCCGTAGGTGTTTCCGGAACGGTCGCGCGCCCAGTAATAGTCGGTCGGCGGAATGCCGAGCGGATCGAAGAATTCCCGCTGGGCGAAGCGCTGCAATGGTTCGCCGACCGCCCGTTCGATCACGTAGGCCAGCAGGTCGACATTGCGCTGGCTGTAGACGAACCGGGTGCCCGGCTCGTAGTCGAACGGGACGCCGAGCGCCTGCACCGCGCTGTTGGGGTCGATCGGGATGACGCCGCTGAACCCCTCGGTGATGACGCCGATGCGCAGCCCGGAGGATTCGGTGAGCAGGTGCTCCACCGTGAGCGAGCGGTGCTTCGCGCTGCCGAGCCCGGGCGGCAGGTAGCGGTCGATGGGGGCACCGATATCGAGTCTGCCCCGATCCCAGGCGATTCCGGCGAGCAGTGCGACCACGCTCTTGGTGATGCTCCAGACGTTCCAGGGGGTGTTGCCGGTCTGCGCGTTGGTGGGACCCTCGCCGATCAGGCAGTTGTGCCGGAAGACCTGTACGTTGAGCCGATTGCGGGTGGCGGCGAAGGCGAGGGCGTCGGCGAGCAGGGCGGAGTCCAGGCCGGTGGATTCCGGTCGGGCGCGTTCGAATTCGCGTCCCGACGGCGTGGCGCATGTGGTGCTCGCCCGCGGGCCGGGGTCGGCTTCCGCCCGCACGGTGCCGCCGACCAGCGATCCCGCCGTCAGTAAGAGTGCCGTGACCGTTGCGAGCCCCCTGCGCACCATGTGCACAGGCTATCTGTCAAGCCCCCTGGGCAGCGGTAGAAATACCGGTCACCGCCGGGCGAATCGGCGAATCGCGTACACCCCCGCGCCCGCCGCCAGCACGGCCGCGCCGGTGAGCACCGAATTCGTCGGCAGCGACAGCCCGACCACCACGCAGCCGATCGCGCCCACCACCGGAACCGCCCGGGGCGGACGGTTTTCCGCGGCCGTGAGGGTGGCGGCCGAGACATTGGCGATCAGGTAGTAGACCAGGACCGTGAACGAGGAGAACCCGATGGCGGCCCGGATGTCGAAGCTCACCGCCACCACCGCCACCACCGCGCCGACGGCCAGCTCGGCCCGGTGCGGCACCCCGAAGCGCGGATGCACCGCCGCCAGCACCCCCGGCAGCTGCCGGTCGCGGGCCATGGCCAGGGCGGTCCGGGAGACGCCGAGCACCAGCGCGAGCAGCGAACCGGCCGCCGCGACCACCGCGCCCACCCGCACCACCGGGGCGAGTTCGGGCACCCCCGCCGCGCCGACGGCCCGCGCCAGCGGATCGGCGTACTCCGCCAGCCCTTTCGATCCGAGCACCAGCAACACCGCCACCGCGACGAGCGCGTACACCGCGAGCGCCAGCCCGAGCGCGAGTCCGATGGCGCGCGGAATGGTCCGGCGCGGATCGCGCACCTCCTCACCGAGGGTGGCGATGCGCGCGTATCCGGCGAAGGCGAAGAACAGCAGGCCGGCGGCCTCGAGCACGCCGCGCGCCCCGATGTCACCGTCCAACCGGGCCGCCCCGCCGTGTTCGCCGAACAGGCACACGGCGACCACGGTCGCCAGCACCACCAGTACCGCCGCCACGATGACCCGAGTGGCCAGCGCTGATCTCTGCACGCCCACATAGTTGATCGCGGTGATCACGGCCACGGCCGCCACGGCCACCACCCGCGCGTGCTCCGGCCACGCGTAGGCCCCGACGGTCAGCGCCATGGCCGCACAGGACGCCGTCTTGCCGACCACGAATCCCCACCCGGCCAGATATCCCCAGAACGGTCCCAACCGCTCCCGGCCGTACACATACGTGCCGCCCGACACCGGATACAGCGCCGCCAGCCGCGCCGACGACGTGGCGTTGCAGTACGCGACCACCCCCGCCACCCCGAGTGCGAGCAGCAGCCACGACCCCGCCGCCGCGGCCGCCGGGGCGAGCGCCGCGAAGATCCCCGCCCCCACCATCGATCCGAGCCCGATCACCACCGAATCGCTCAACCCGAGCCGCCGATGCAGTGCATCGTCCTGAGTCGCCATGCCCACATCGTCGCCGCCCCGACTCCCACGCGCGACCCGACCCGCACGCCACCGGCCCCTCGGAAGGGTTCCTCGGAAAAAGCGAAGCGCCGCCAGTCGGGGGGATTCCTGGCGGCGCGGCTCTCGCAGCATCGCTGCGAAGGGTGTCGACGTCCCACAAGCGCCTCTCGGCGAGTGGTCGCTCGAAGCGACGAAGGGTGCGGCCCGGGGCTGTCCGGACGCCGACAGTGGTTCACAACGGCGAGGGTGCGGGATGTATTCCGGGGCGGCGGTTGTGATCCGCGCGACCTCGAGGGTGGCTGGCTGACCACTCGGCGTGTCGGCGTGCCTAGGCTGGGCCGACGTCTACCTGCGTAGATCCTTTTTCTGGAGTGACTCCAGAAAATTTTCTTGACTTATTCCAAATTAGAGGGAGACTGGGTTCATGCACACCGGGTACGACGCGCGGGAGCGATTGCGCGAAGTCGGCCTGCGGGTTACCGCCCCGCGGGTCGCGGTGTTGGACGCGGTGGTCGCGGCGCCGCATTCGGATGCGGACTCCGTGGCCGCCACGGTGCGGGAACGGCTCGGGTCGGTGTCCACGCAGGCTGTGTACGACGTACTCAGGGCCTGTGTGGGAGCCGGGCTGTTGCGGCGGATCGAACCGGCGGGTTCATCGGCGCTGTACGAGGCCCGCACCGGGGACAACCACCACCATCTGGTGTGCAGGAGTTGCGGCACGGTCGTGGATGTCGACTGTGCCGTGGGCGCGGCCCCCTGTTTGGAACCAGCCCGGACCCACGGCTTCTCGATCGATGAGGCCGAGGTCGTCTTCTGGGGGCTGTGCCCGGCCTGTCGTCCGTAAGATGCCTCGCAGCCCGAGGCAGTACAGCCGAGGAGACGTCGAATGACCAAGCCGACCACCACCAATACCGGTATCCCGGTCGTCAGCGACAACGAATCGCTCACCGCCGGTACGCAGGGCCCGATCCTGCTGCACGACCACTATCTGATCGAGAAGCTGGCCCAGTTCAACCGCGAGCGGGTGCCGGAGCGGATCGTGCATGCCAAGGGCGCGGGCGCGTTCGGTGAACTGGTGGTCACCGGTGACGTCAGCCGATACACCAAGGCCAAGCTGTTCCAGCCGGGTGCGCGCACCGAGTCGCTGGTGCGGTTCTCCACCGTCGCCGGTGAGCAGGGCAGCCCCGACACCTGGCGCGATCCGCGCGGTTTCGCGGTGAAGTTCTACACCGAGGACGGCAACTACGACATCGTCGGCAACAACACGCCGATCTTCTTCATCAAGGATCCGATCAAGTTCCCCGACTTCATCCGCTCGCAGAAGCGCCTGCCGGGCAGCGGACTTCGCGACCACAACATGCAGTGGGACTTCTGGACCCTGCGCCCCGAGACCGCGCACCAGGTCACCTGGCTCATGGGCGACCGCGGCATTCCGAAGACCTACCGCCACATGGACGGTTTCGGTTCGCACACCTACCAGTGGGTCAACGCCCAGGGGGAGCGCTTCTGGGTGAAGTACCACTTCAAGACCGACCAGGGCATCGAATTCCTGACCCAGGCCGAGGCCGACCGCATCGCGGGGGAGGACGCCGACTTCCACCGCCGCGACCTGTGGGACGCCATCGAGCGCGGCGAGTTCCCGAGCTGGACGGTGAAGGTCCAGGTCATGCCGGTCGCCGACGCCGAGGGCTACCGCTTCAACCCGTTCGACCTGACCAAGGTGTGGTCGCAAAAGGACTACCCGCTCATCGAGGTCGGCAAGTGGACGCTCAACCGCAATCCGGGCAACTTCCACGTCGAGATCGAGCAGTCCGCCTTCGAACCGTCGAATGTCGTTCCGGGCATCGGCTTCTCGCCGGACAAGATGCTGCTGGGCCGCGTCTTCGCCTACGCCGACGCGCACCGCTACCGCATCGGCGCCAATTACGCGCAGCTGCCGCCCAACCGGGCCAAGGCCGCCGAGGTGAACTCCTACTCCAAGGAGGGGCCGATGCGCTACGACTACAACCCGGCGGATGTGCCGGTGTACGCGCCGAATTCGTTCGGCGGCCCGCACGCCGACCCGGAGCGCGCCGGTGACGAGGGCCTGTGGAACTTCGATCCGACCATGGTGCGCGCGGGTTACATCCAGCACGCCGAGGACGGCGATTTCACCCAGGCGGGCACGCTGGTCCGCGAGGTGCTCGACGACGCCGCGCGAGATCGCCTGGTGGCCAATGTGGTCGGGCACGTGCTGGGCGGTGTGCGGGAGCCGGTGCTGAGCCGGGTGTTCGAGTACTGGAAGAACGTGGACAGCGATCTCGGCAAGCGCATCGAGGAGGGCGTGCGCGCCGGGCTCAACGGCCACTGAGTGAAATCCGCGCTGCCCCCGGCTTTTTCGGCCGGGGGCAGTTGTATGTCGGCCGTGTCGCCCCCGGTCACCGTGCGCGGCGCGCCTCGAGTCCGTCGATGAGCAGTTCGAGTTCGGTGTCGAAGAATTCGTCGCGGCTGCGCGCCGAATCCAGCTCGCGGTGTCGGGCGTAGCTGCGGTGCAGGCGCGGGTACGGTTCGCTCATTCGCTGCGAGGCGATCATGATCTGCTCCATCCACTCCTGTTCGCCGAGACCGCTGCGCGTGACCGTGGTGATCATGGCGGTCTCGGTGGTGGTGGCCCCGATCAGATACGCGAAGATGGCGTTGGTGGCGCGGTCGGAGGTGGTCGCGTCGAATCCGGCCACCTCGAGAATGCCGAGCATGCCGTCGGTCATTCGCATCACATTCGGGCCGAGGTAGACCAGCCCGGCGGTGCTCAGCACGGCGGGCATCCACACGTGCCGCAGCATGGTGGCGCGCATGCTCCGGCCGAACTCCATCAGGTCGGTGCGCCAGCTCTCCGCCGCCGGCCGCTCGGGCAGACGTATCTCGCCGAATACCTCGTCCACGACGAGTTCCAGCAGTTCCTCCTTGTTCGCCACATGGGTGTAGAGCGAGGTGGCCCCGGCATTGAGCCGGGTGCCGAGTCTCCGCATGCTGAGCGCCTCCAGGCCCTCGCTGTCCAGCAGTGCGATGGCCTCCGCGACGATCTGCTCCCGGTTCAGTGCCGGGGTGTCGCGCCGCGTGCGCTGGGGACGCGTCCATACCGTCGCAAACTGCTCAGCCTTCGCTGTCATGGCCTCTCCTCTTCTGTCCGCGGCCAGCATAACCGCTGTTAGAACGCTGTTCGATCCGCCGAACAACGTTCTCCCTTGCGAACGCTGTTCGTATGACCGTACAGTGTTCGCAAATGCCGAACAGTGTACGGCGAACTGGATCGAAGAGGGATTCGACATGAGTGATATCGCAGGCGCGGCGGTGAGCATCGAAGCGCCACAACGTAATCCGAAGCGCTGGTGGATTCTGGTGGTGCTCTGCCTGAGTTCCCTGGTGCTGGTGATCGACAATATGGTGCTGAACGTCGCCATCCCGCAGATCTCCACCGAACTCGGCGCGACGTCCCAGGACATCCAGTGGATCATCGACGCCTACATCCTGGTGTTCGCCGGACTGCTGCTCACCTCGGGGAGCCTCTCGGACCGGTTCGGTCGGCGGCTCGTCATGGTGGTGGGCCTGGTGGTCTTCGGCGTGGCCTCGATGCTGGCCGCCTATGCCGACACTCCGCAGTTGCTGATCGCGGGCCGGGTGCTGATGGGCGTCGGCGGTGCGCTCATCATGCCGAGCACGCTGTCCATCCTGATCACGGTGTTCGACGAGCAGGAGCGGCCCAAGGCCATCGCGTCCTGGAGTGCCGTGGCCATGGTCGGCATGGTCGGCGGCCCGATCGTGGGCGGTGTGCTGCTGGAACACTTCTGGTGGGGTTCGGTGTTCGTGCTGAACGTGCCGATCGCGATCGTCGCCATCGCCGCGGCCCTGCTGCTCATGCCGGAGTCGAAGGGGCCGTGGACCAAGCCGGACCTGTCGGGCATGGTGCTGTCGATCGTCGGCACCACCGCGCTGGTGTGGACGATCATCGAATGGCCGACCGCGGGGTTCGACGGCACCTGGGGCGCACTGCTGATCGCGGTGGCCGGTCTGGCCGCGTTCGTGGTCCGGGAACTGCGGGCGGAGCACCCGATGGTGCCGTTGCAGCTGTTCCGCAACCGGGTGTTCACCGGCTCCAGCTTCTCGCTGGTGCTAGTCACCTTCGCCAATGGTGGCCTGCTGCTGGTGCTCACCCAGTACCTGCAGTTCGTGCTGGACTACTCGCCGATGCGCACCGCGCTCGCCTTCACCCCGTTCGCCCTGACGGCGCTGGTGTTCAACGGCATCGGCGCGGGCCTGGTGCAGAAGGCCGGTGTGCGCCCGGTGATGTTGGTCGGAATGGCGGTGCTGGCAAGCGGTTTCGTCATGCTGTCGCTGCTCACCACCGATTCCGGATTCTGGAAGCCCGCCCTGGCCATGACCCTGGTCGGCGCGGGTGCCGGTCTGGCCATGCCCGCCGCCATCGGCGCGCTGATGAGCGCGATCCCGCCGGAACGGGCCGGTGTCGGCTCCGCGCTCAACGACACCATCCAGCAGACCGGCGGTGCGCTGGGCGTGGCGGTGCTGGGCGCGGTGCTGGCCGGCACCTACGCCGAGGAGATGCCCGCCACGGCCCCGGCCGCCGCCCGCGAAAGCATCGCCCCGGCCCTGACCAGCGGCGACGGCATGCTGATCACGGCCGCCAAGGACGCCTTCACCACCGCCATGTCGGCCACCTTCCTGGGCGGCGCGGCCAGCGTCCTGGCCGCGACGGTCATCGCCTTCTTCCTGATGCGGGGTGCGAAAGCGGCTGGGGGAGGGGAAGTACCGGCCGAACCATCCGCACAGGAGGATGCGCCGGGCGGCGGAGACGACGATCTGGTGACCTCCGGGTAGCGCCTGGCGCACGGCGAAGAGGGCGCGGACGCGATCTGCGGGCAGATAGCGGACGCGCTGGTCGCTGTGGCGCGGACGCCTCAGCGCAGCAACCCGAACCAATAGATCAGGGTGGCCAGAATGAAGACGACCACGGTTTCCATATCGCTCCCAATCTGCTTGCCGCACTTGTTTCCATGATGCCTCCAGGCACCGGAGGCCGGCCAGGCCATCCATGAAACAAGATCGCATGGCGACCGGATCGTGATACACGAAAGAGCCCGCCGGACCTGATCGGCCCGGCGGGCTCTACCCTCCGCCCGCGAAACCCGACACCCCTCGTGGTCGAGTAGCGCGGCCCCACCCCGACCCGCCGCCGTCGCTCCTCCCCGAGACGACCTGGGCGGGCGTTACCCCCCGGCGGGATCCGCCGGGCTCGGCACCTCCCCGTGCTCGAGCCCGGCGGCTCCCGCCGTGCCCGTACGGCCCGCCGCCTCCCCGCGGCCGAGCCCTGCGAGCGTCCCCCCGTCCGATGGTCCGCGCTCCCGGACGCGAGACCACCGGTATTCCGGCCACCGCCGCCGGGCCCGACACCCCTCGTGGACGGGTCCGATCGACGATGGAGGTTCGTGTCGCCCGGGCACGACCCGACACCCCTCGTGGCCGGGTCGCGCCCCGGCTGCCACCCCCGATGGTGGTTTTCCGGGTGACACCGGCTGTTCCGGTGTCGAGACATACGATGTCGCGCCCGGCTTGGCACGCCCTTAACAAGACCTTGCAACCTGAAACTCGCAGGCCGACAGTTGTTTTCGGCGCTGTGGGCGCGGTGCTCAGCGTGAACGCTCGGCAGCTGCCAGCGTGGTGTAGCTGTTAGATAGCGGGCTGGGGAGATTCCGTGCCTGGAAGGCCACGGTGAAGACAAGTGCGGCGAGCGTCAGATTCCTCGCGTTCATGGCAAATATGTAGCAGAAATACAGGTAGATCCAATCGGGACACGCAGAGTCGGCGTGGCGGGCAAAACGCCGATATCGGCGGGTCGCGGCGTGTCGTCATTCTCCGCTCGGCGTGTGTCGGTTGGTAGCGAGTTGGTAGCGAGTTGGTAGCGCGCTGGCGCAACCGGATTGGGTATGGTGCGCGGCGAATTCGCTCGGAGAACTTCCTATTTCAGCATCGTCGGCATTTCACATGCCGCCGATGCGCTTTCGTATGCGCACTCGAGGAGGAGCTGTTGAACGTGTGGCGAACGCGGTGGTGGCACCCCGTGCTGCCGCTCGCCGTCCCGGTCCTGGCCGTCGCGGCCGGATCCGCACCGGCGCAGGCCGAGGTGATCACCGACTACCCCGTGGTCATCGATGTCAGCGCCACCCCGGGCGGTCTGTGCGACGGCCCGCTCCAGGGCACCACATCGGTCTGGTACCCGCCCGGCATCCCACTCCGGGCCGATATCGAGTGGCGGATGCGCGCCGGCGACCGGCTGCTGTGCAGCGGTACGGCGCGTGTCGAGGGCGAGGTGTTGACCATTCCCTTCGAGATCGCCCGGCACGAGATTCCGGCCTCCGGCCCGCTGCGGGTGGATGCCCGTGCCCATCTCCCCGGCGGCGCCGTCACCGAGTTCGGCACCCCGTGGCCGCTGTACCCGGTGCGGGAATGCGATGCGCTGCACGTGGTCTCGGTCGGCGACGCGGTCATGTGGGGGCAGGTGCTCGACCTGGAACACAAGTTCGCCCACCTGACCGCCGAAACCTTGGGCGCGCGGACCGGCCGCGCCGTGGAACTGCACGACTACTCGGTGTCCGGAGCGGTTCTCGACGCCCCGACCGTGCCCGCGGGCAATGACGACGCGGGGTGCCTCGAACAGCATTACGCGCGCGAGGTGTACGGCACCATCGCCATGGAGTCGGTGCCGCTGGACGAACGCCTGCCGGATGTGTTCTGCCAGTTGGAACGTGCCGCCTCGGAGGCGGAGGCGGGCGGCTACCGGGTGGACCTGGTGCTGGTGAACGGCTGCGTCAACGACCTCGACCCCTTCTTCGGCATTCCGCTCGGCGTCACCCCGGGCAGTGCCGATCTGGTGAGTGCCGTGCGGCGCGAATGCGGTGGGGAGGGTGCGGATCCGGTGAATCCGGCCGCGGACGTGCCCTATTACAGCGGGGCCAAGCTCGGCTACGGCGGCCGTGGCATGCGCGCCGCCCTGGAACGTGCGCACGGCCTGCCCGGCGCGCCGAAAGTGCTGGTGTCCAACTACTTCCACGGTTTCGATGCCGAGCTGCTGCCGGACGGACTGCCCCGCTGGTCGGAGTTCGTGCGATTATCCGCTGCCGCCTTCGGGCAGGCCGCGCACGAGGCGAACGCCGCCGCCGGAGTTGATTTCGCGGTGGCCGCGGACGGACTGGTGGCGCGCGACGGCGTACCCGGCGCGACGAGCCGACTATGGCTGAATCCCTTCGGCGACGAGTCGGTCACGCTGCGGGCACTGACCTGCCCCGAGACCGATCATGAGGCCCCGCAGTGCCGTATCCCCGTGCTGGGACGGCCCGATGTGGACGGGGCGCGACAATACGCCGAGGCGTTCCTGTTGCATCCCCGGATGCGGGAGTGGTTCGGCGGGGGCGGGCCGACGGGGGAGGGCTTCACGATCTCCCACGAGTCCGGTCCGGTCGGGCAGACGGTGCATTTCGACGCCACGGCGGCGGGCAGCGCCGTCCGCGAGTACGACTGGTACTTCGGGGACGGCATCCATGTCACCACCACCGCGCCGACGGTCGCGCACACCTACACCGGGCGCGGACCCCATCGGGCGCGGCTGGTGGCGACCGACGTGGAGGGCAACCGCACCCTGTACGAGTCGGGCGCGACCATCACGATCGGCTGACGGCCCCGCCGCGGTCGTCGATCGCTGATCCCACACACCCCTCCCGGGACCGAAGAGGGTGCAACCGGTCCCGGAAGGGGTGGGGTGGTACCGCTCCGGCAGGGAAGCACAACAGCGCGGTACCGAGTCTCGCGGTGCTACATATCGGCGGTGATGAACTCCGCGGCCTTCTCGCCGATCATGTAGCTGGGCGCGTTGGTGTTGCCGCCGGTGATGCTGGGCATGATGGAGGCATCGGCGACGCGCAGGCCATCGATGCCGTGCACCTTCAGCGTCGGGTCCACCACCGCGCGCTCGTCCACACCCATGCGGCACGTGCCGACCGGGTGATAGATGGAGTGGATGCGGTTGGGCAGCTCCGCCCGCAGCGCGCTCTCGTCCATGAGGTCGGGGCCGGGGGCGAGTTCCTCGATGACGTCTCCCGCGATGGCCTTGTGCGCCATGATCTCCCGGATGATGCGGATGCCCTCGACGAGGAATTCGGTATCGCGGGAGTCGGTGAGGTAGCCCGGATCGATGAGCGGGGAGGCGTACGGATCGGCCGAGGCCAAGCGCAGTTCACCACGGCTCTTCGGGTAGATGAGGCTGGGGAAGATGGTCAGGCCCGGCCGCCGGTCCACCATGTGCAGTTTGTCCTCGTCCTGGTTGGGGATCGGGTAGGACCACGGCAGGGTGTGGATCTGCATATCCGGGTAGTCGCCCTCGGCGAATTTGGTCCTGACGAAGCCGACCGCCTCGAACACCGTGCGGCCCATCCACGAACTGCCCGGACGCCGCAGCTCGCGCAGGATGCCGCGGGCGAAATAGGTGGGGATGCCGCGGTGGATGGCCTTCTTGGAGATGTAGGTCATGGGCACGAACAGGTGGTCGTGCAGGTTCTGTCCGACCGGCAGGTCCGCGTGCACATCGATGCCCAGATCGCGCAGGTGCCCGGCCGGGCCGATGCCGGAGAGCATGAGGATCTGCGGCGAGCCGACCACGCCGCCGGAGACCACGACCTCCTTGGCGGCCCGGATGATCCGCCGCCCGCCCTTCTTGTCGGCGACCTCGACACCGGTGGCGCGGCCGTTCTCGATGACCACGCGGGTGACGTGCGCGTGGGTGACCACGGTGAGGTTCGGGTTGGGCCGGTCGGTGATGAAGCCGCGGGAGGAGCTGTAGCGCAGACCGTTTCGCACGCTCTGCTGGAAGATGGAGATGCCTTCCTGCGATGTCCCGTTGTAGTCGTCGATGATCGGCGCGCCGAGGGTCTCGGAGGCGGCGATCATGAACTCCTGGGTGATCGGGGTGAGGTCCTGCTGCCGGGTGACCTCGATGGGGCCGCCCGCACCGCGCACGTCGGACGCGCCGTCCTCCCAGTTCTCCAGCCGCTTGTAGGCGGGCAGCACCTCGTCGTAGCTCCAGCCGGTGTTGCCCTCGGCGGCCCAGGAGTCGTAGTTGGCGCGATTGCCGCGCACGAAGAGCATGCCGTTCACGGAGCTGGAGCCGCCGAGCACCTTGCCGCGCGTCATGGGGATCTTGCGCTCGTTGGCGTGCTTCTGCGGGACCGAGTACTGCTTCCACACCACGCGCTGCTTCAGCTGCGGCACGGTGTGCACCATGGTGATCATGCCGGGGCTGGTGACCAGCCGGGTGTTGTCCTTGCGCCCCGCCTCCAACAGGATCACGCTCGCCCCGGCCTCGGCGAGGCGGCCTGCGACCACCGCACCGGCGCTGCCCGCGCCTACGACGACGTAATCGGCTTCGGTTGCGGCGTCCGCGGAGCGCGGAGAAGCGGTCATTTTCGTTACCTCATCCTCGAGTGTGCCTCTGATCACTGTAGAACAAGTTCTAGTCTCAGCACATCCGGCGGGACTTGTCCAGATCCGTAGATCAACTTACGCACAGGCAGTGGGTGTGAATCCCATCCAGTGGGATGCCTTTCCGTTATATGGAGGGCGAAGAACCGGTTTCATGGCCGGTGCTGGCGGGTAGCTGCATGGGCGCTCGTGTCCGGTGGCGAAATCGATGGCCGCGACCCCTGGTCCGCGGCGAGGTCGCATGGTTGAATCTGCTGTAGAACTTGTTCCAATTTCGCATCGTGGCGGCGACAGGCCGCAGGAGGAACAATGACTGTTCCGTCGATACCGACCGGATTCGATTTCACCGATCCCGCACTCTGGGCGGACCGAAGTCCGGTCGAAGAATTCGCCGCGCTCCGGCGCACCGCACCGGTCTGGTGGAATGCGCAGACTCCCGAACAGGCGGCCCCGTTCGAGGACGGCGGCTACTGGGTGATCAGTCGCCTGGAGGACGTGAAGGAGATATCCCGCCACCCCGATCTGTTCTCCTCGAACGAGAAGGGCGCGATCATCCGCATACCGGGCGACAGCACGCCCGAACAGCTGGATCTGACCCGTAACGCGCTGCTGGTCAATATGGATCCGCCGAAACACACCAAGATCAGACGAATAATCTCCAAGGGATTCACCCCGCGCGCCGTGGAGGGATTGCGCGCCGCGCTCACCGAGCGCGCTCACCGAATCGTGGCCGCCGCCAAGGAAACCGGCGGCGGAGATTTCGTCGAACAGGTCGCCTGCGAACTCCCGCTGCAAGCCATCGCCGAATTGCTCGGCGTACCGCAGGACGACCGGCACAAGCTCTTCACCTGGACCAATGAGACGCTGAACTACGACGATCCGGAGTACGGCGGCGACTCCAACGCCGCATCCGCCGAGATCCTGGGCTATGCCTGGAATATGGCCGAACAGCGGCGGGCCTGCCCGGTCGACGATATCGTCAGCCAACTGGTTAATGCCGATGTCGACGGCGAGGCGCTGGGCTCGGACGAGTTCGGATTCTTCGTGATTCTGCTGGCCGTGGCGGGCAACGAGACCACGCGCAATGCCATCACCCACGGCATGAAAGCCTTCGTCGACAATCCCGAGCAGTGGGAACTGTACCGGGAGCGGCGGCCACGCACCGCGCCCGACGAGATCGTGCGCTGGGCGACGCCCGTGACCGCGTTCCAACGCACCGCAACCCGCGATACCGACATCGGCGGGCAGCGCATTCGGGCGGGCGATCGCGTCGGATTGTTCTACAGCTCCGCCAACTTCGACGAGGACGCCTTCGACGAGCCCTTCCGATTCGATGTGCTGCGTGATCCCAATCCGCATGTCGGCTTCGGCGGCACCGGAACGCATTTCTGTGTCGGCGCGAATCTGGCGCGGCTCGAAATCGATCTCATGTTCAATGCCATCGCCGACGCCATGCCGAATCTGAACGAGGTCGAGCCGCCGCAGCGGCTGCGGTCCGGATGGATCAACGGCATCAAGCACTGGCCGGTTCGCTACGCGTAGTCCGGCCGTCGGGTAACGGTCACGAACTCGTTCTAGGATCGGGCCCATGACCGACCTACGCGAGATTCCGCTGCGCACCCTGTCCGACGAACCCACCACCCTGGCCGAACTGGCCGGGGACAAGGTGGTGCTGCTGGTGAACGTGGCCTCCAAGTGCGGCCTGACCCCGCAGTACGCGGGCCTGGTGGAGTTGCAGCAGACCTACGGTCCGCGCGGCTTCACCGTGGTCGGCGCACCCTGCAATCAGTTCATGGGGCAGGAGCCCGGCAGCGCCGAGGAGATCCAGACCTTCTGCGCCACGAACTACGGCGTGGACTTCCCGCTGCTGGAGAAGGTGGAGGTCAACGGCGAGGGCCGCCACCCGCTGTACGCGGAGCTGACCGAGACCCCCGATGCCGAGGGTGCGGCCGGTGACATCCAGTGGAACTTCGAGAAGTTCCTGATCGGGCGCGACGGCAAGGTGCTGAGCCGTATTCGCCCGCGCACCGAGCCGACCGACGCCGCCGTCACCGGCGCGATC
>NZ_JASCXP010000029.1:0-30460 GCF_030010695.1 Nocardia sp. CC201C | reverse complement strand
GGGGGGGGGCGGGACGACACCCCGCTTATTCCCAGTGCGCCACCGCCTTCGGTGTGCTCATCCCCTCAGGCGTGGCATCCCCACGGCTCCCCGCGCGGGCCTAGGGTCGAGTGCATGAGCGAGGAGACCGAGTACCGCATCGAACACGACACCATGGGCGAGGTCCGCGTCCCCGTCGCCGCGCTGTGGCGGGCGCAGACCCAGCGCGCGGTGGAGAACTTCCCGATCAGCGGGCGCGGGCTGGAGCGGGCGCAGATCCGGGCGCTGGGGTTGCTGAAGGCCGCCACCGCGGTGGTGAACCGGGATCTGGGTCTGTTGGACACCACCAAGGCCGATGCCATCATCGCGGCCGCCGGTGAGATCGCCGACGGCGCGCACGACGATCAGTTCCCGATCGATGTCTTTCAGACCGGGTCCGGCACCAGTTCGAATATGAACGCCAACGAGGTGATCGCGACCATCGCCGCCCGGGCCGGTGTGACCGTGCACCCCAACGACGACGTGAACATGTCGCAGTCGTCCAACGACACCTTTCCGACCGCCACGCATCTGGCCGCCACCGAGGCCGTGGTGAAGGATCTGGTTCCGGCACTGGATCATCTGCGGCTGGCGCTGCTGGACAAGTCCGCCGAATGGCGCGACGTGGTGAAGTCCGGCCGCACCCATCTGATGGACGCCGTACCGGTCACCCTGGGGCAGGAGTTCGGCGGTTACACCCGGCAGGTGAGCGCCGGAATCGAGCGCCTGCTGGCCACTCTGCCCCGTCTGGGCGAGCTGCCCATCGGCGGCACCGCGGTGGGCACCGGCCTCAATGCCCCGGCCGATTTCGGTGCGAAAGTCGTTGCGGAACTGAAGAAGTCGACCGGGCTGGACGCCCTGTCGGAGGCGAAGGACCACTTCGAGGCCCAGGCCGCCCGGGACGGGCTGGTCGAGGTATCCGGTGCGCTGCGCACCGTCGCCATCAGCCTCACCAAGATCGCCAACGATATCCGCTGGATGGGGTCGGGTCCGCTCACCGGCTTGGCCGAGCTGCAACTGCCGGATCTCCAGCCGGGCTCGTCCATCATGCCGGGCAAGGTGAATCCCGTTCTCCCCGAAGCGGTTACCCAGGTGGCCGCGCAGGTGATCGGCAATGACGCGGCGGTCGCCTGGGGCGGCGGCAACGGCCATTTCGAACTCAATGTCTACATTCCGATGATGGCCCGCAATGTGCTGGAGTCGATCCGGCTGCTCGCGAACGTCTCGCGCCTGTTCGCCGACAAGTGCGTGCGCGGCCTCACCGCCGATGTCGAGCGGCTGCGGCGGCTGGCCGAATCCTCCCCCTCCATCGTGACCCCGCTCAATTCCGCCATCGGCTACGAGGAGGCCGCCGCGGTCGCCAAGCAGGCGCTGAAGGAGAACAAGACGATCCGCCAGACCGTCATCGACCGCGGCCTCATCGGCGACGCGCTCACGGTCGAGGAACTCGACCGCCGCCTGGACGTGCTGTCGATGGCAAAAGTCAACGACGACAAATAATCTCGTGCGGGTATGACCTACCCGAAGGGATGCTTGTGAGAATGCGCGTTGTCGTCGCGGTCGCGGCGACACTGACCGCCCTGCTGTCCGGCTGCTCGAGTGAACAGCCCGACACCGCGACGGAGCCGACCGCGACGACAACCGCCGCACCGACGACGGGCACCACCGCACCGACCACGACCGCCCCGAGTACGGGCGAGCCCGTCGACGCGGCGGCGTACCACCTGGCGGATACGCCGACCGGCACGCCCGGGTACTACTTCCGGACGCCCAGCGGCAATTTCCGCTGCGCCATCTTCGACGAACCGCTGGCGCTCGCCGATACGGCCGTCGAGGCCGGTTGCCAAGGGCGCGTCGCGGCGGTTCCGGACGGCGAGCAGCCGTGCGCGGAGGCATCCGGGGCGCAGCCGCCGATGCCCGCCTTCGGCCTGAGCCTGGACGGGCCGCGGTTCGCCTGCACCACCGAGGGATTGTTCTACGGTCCGGGCGATATCGCGGCGCTGCCGTACGACTCCTATCTGGAGATCGGGAATGTGCGATGCCTGTCCCGCGAGGTCGGCATCACGTGTGAGCAGCGGTCGTCCGGGGCGTCGTTCTTCGTCTCGAAGGAATCCAGTCGGCTGGAGAGCTCCGGCGGGGCGGACGCGACGCCGGTCGCGGTGCCCGATGTGCGCGGTGAGCGGCCGATCCGCGCGGAGAACCTGCTCGCCGAGGCCGGACTGCTGGCGAAGGTGGTGGGCGGCACCGATCGCGGGCCGCACGACGGGCAATGCGTGGTGGCGGAACAGGATCCCGCCGCTGGTACGAAAGTGACTGCTGGGACTTTGATTACTCTCACCACCGGCGAGGTGGGATTCGGCGCGGGCAGCTGCTGAAAAACGGGACTCGGCACCTGCCCGGTCAGCGACCTATTTTCCGAATGCCGGACGAAATGTGAAACGGGTCACGCATTGCTCCCGATTAGCTGGGTGTCCGCATAAAGCGGATGTTCCACGAAAGGAAAGAACAATGTTGACTGGACTCGCTGCCTTCTTCGTCGCTCTCGGCGCAGCTGGACTCGTGGCCGCCCTGGCGACACTGGGCATCATCATTTGAATATCTCGGTCGGTGGGTATGGTGGCGTCTGTCGCCATACCCACGCACCGGGGTGCGACGATTGTCATCTCGCACCGATATTTTCCGGATAATCCCTCAGGTCGATGTCGTTCGCGGCCCTGTCGCCGTACTTCACCATCCACGCGAAGGCGCGCGAACCCAGGAACCGGTTCCGGAAACGAATTCCCAGCGCGGTCTTCGGGGCCAGGAAGGGTCCCGGGTTGGCACCGTCGACCGTGCGCAGGTATCGCTTCATGACCTCGTCGTAGCGCGCGAAGGCCACCGTGTGGTCGCCGCCCGCAACGGCGAGCTCACCTGCGAGAACGTAGGCGCCCACCACCGCGAGCCCGGTACCGAAACCGGCGAGCGTATTACCGTGGGCGGCATCGCCGACGAGCGCCACGCGCCCGGTGGTGAATTTGTTCATTCGCACCCGGCTGATCGAATCCAGATAGCAGGTGTCGGAGGCTTCGAGTTCGCGGAGCATTTCGGGTACTCGCCAACCCATTCCGGTGAACCTGTCGATGACGATGCGTTTCTGTGCGGCGGTGTCGTCCCGGGGGTAGTCGAGTTCCGGGGACGCGAACATATACAGCTGCGGTGATTTCGGCCCGCCCGCGATGACGAGCCGTCCGGGGGTGTTGTACGCATAGGCCGTTTCCCGCGTTCGCGGCGTGCCGAGGTCGATCGGTCGGTCACCGGCGATGCAGTAATACCAGCCGCGATGGCGCACGTGGTCGCGCTCCGGACCGAATGCCAATCGTCGTACGCCGGAATAGATTCCGTCCGCGCCGAAAACCAGGTCGAAAACCCGAGCCGGAGCCTTCTCGAATTCGACGTGCACACCGTCGGAATCCGCTCGCAGACCGGTGATCCGATCCCCGAAGATGTATTCGCAATTCGCCGCGCTGTGGTCGTACAGCACACGCGCCAGGTCACCGCGCCGGATCTCGAGCTCGCCGCCGGTGAAATCTCCCGACATGAACGCCAATTCGGTGCCGTCGGCGTCGACGAACCGGGTGTCGGTGGTGCCGGTGCGGCGGGCGCGCAGGTCGTCGAGCACACCCATGCGCGCGAGCACGGTCAACTGGGTCTCGCCCTTGAAGTCGACGGCCTGACCGCCGGGCCGCGGCGCGGGAGCCCGCTCCACCACGGTCACGTCGAAGCCGTAGCGGTGCAGCCAGTAGGCGAGCGCGGGCCCGGCGATGCTCGCGCCGGAGATGAGGACGGAAGTGTTGCGCATGACGTTCCCTTCAACTGCGTCCATCGGACGCCATAAAGCGTATGGCGGACGCAGTTAGACGTCAACGCCGTTTTCCGGAAGGATGGCCCCCATGGCGGCACCCACCACCACGGAACTGCTGTGGGGCACCCGGCAGCGGCCCAAACGCGGCCCCAAACCCTCGCTCACGCTGGAACGCATCGTCGCCGAGGCCATCGCCCTCGCCGACATGGAAGGGCTCGCGAGCCTGTCCATGGCGCGGCTCGGTGAGCGGCTCGGCTGCGCCAAGATGGCGCTCTACCGCTATGTGCCCGGGAAGTCCGAACTCACCGCCCTCATGCTCGATACCGCCGTGGGCGCGCCGCCGGACCTCGACGCCGACGAACCGTGGCGCGAATACCTGGGCCGGTGGGCGGAAACGCTGTACGAGCGCATGCACACCCATCCGTGGACCATCGAACTCTCCGTCGGCGCGCACGTCATGGGTCCGCACGAGATGAGCTGGGTGGAGACCGCGCTGCACGCGCTCGCCGACACCGGGTTGACGGCCGCCGAACAGTTCGACACCGTGGTGCTGCTGATCGGGCACGTGCGCAGCCTCGTCCAGCAGATCGGCGGCGGCGACGGCGCCGACGCGGAAGGCCGGTTGCAGCGGGAGATGGCGGCGGTGCTGGCCGCGCACGGTCGGGATTTCCCGCACGTGGTCGCCGCGCTGGCCGCGGCGACGGCCGGGCCGACCGGGGAGGCCGGACGCGACAACGCGCTGAGATTCGGCATCGACCGGATTCTCGACGGGGTGGCGGCACTGGTCGCACGGCGGAAGTGAGCCGAATACTGTTGCCCGGCAGCGCCCGGGCTTAGAGTCGGAAGATGTCCGACTTACCCGAACTGCGGCAGGACGCCGTCACGACGGTGCGCGAATTCTTCGCCGCCCTCGAGGTCAACGCCCTCGACGAGGCCATGGACCTCGTCCATCCCGGAATCGTCTGGAAGAACACCTCGCTGCCGGACGTGCGCGGAGCCGACCGCGTGCGCTGGGTGCTGAATCGCTTCGCGGGACCCCGATACGGGTTCCGCGCCGATATGCACCATGTGGCGGCCACCGAGGACGGCGTCGTGCTCACCGAGCGCACCGACTACCTGCGGGTGGGTTCGGTGGAAGTGGCCTTCTGGGTGTGCGGGACGTTCGAATTCGTCGACGGGCGGATCTTCGTGTGGCACGACCACTTCTCGTGGGAGAACTTCCTGCGGGGGACCGCCGTGGGAGTGGCGCGGGCACTGTTCTCGCGCTGAGCGCTCACCGGCCGGGTCATACCTCCACCCATCGCAGTTCGGTAACCGCCTGCACCACAAGCGCATTACAGCGGAGCGGTCTGCCGATGGGCCGTGATCGAGTTCCCGACACCGGTCGAATCACTGCGCGCCTCCCGGTGCTGTCCAGGCTCGAGTTCGGACCGGGATCAGCGGGCGAGGGCGGTGACCTCCACCTCGATCTGCCAGTCGGGCTGGGCGAGGGCGGACACCTCGAGCAAGGTGTCGGCCGGGTAGGGCTCGCTGAGGAATTCCCCTCGCAGTGCGATGACGTTGCCGAGGTTGGCGGCCATATCGGTGACGAAGATGCCAACCTTGACCACGTCTTCCAGACCGGCCCCGGCCGCCGCGAGCACCCGTCGGATGTTGGCGAACGCCTGCCGCCCCTGCGCCAGGAAGTCGTCGGAGACGGTACGGCCCCGCTCGTCTATGCCCGCCTGCCCGGACACGTGGATGAGGCCGTTCGCCTCGATGGCCTGCGAGATCTTGTACGGCGCGTACCAGTCGGGGGTGGTAGCGATCTTCTGCGCGGGTTGTGCGGTCACCACAGCGTCTCTTTCCTCGATGTGTGTGTACGTGCGGATGTGTGTACGTGCGATCGATATCCCTGGCCATCGGGTGGCGGGGCCGCGACCTGCGGCAGCGGCCCCACCCGGCGCGCTAGCCCCGATAGATCTCTACGTAGGCGTTGGTCGTGACGGCGAGGATGCCGGGGCCAGCTCCCATGCAGCCCGCGGTGATCCGGTCGCCGGAGGGGTTGAACGGGTAGCTGAGGGAGTGGTAGGGACCGATGGCGTACAGCGGGAACGGGCCGGCGGCGTGCAGCCCGACGCACTCGACGCGCAGCACGTAGTTGTTCCCGCCGTCGGGCCGACAGATCGCCGAGGCTCCGAGCAGATCCCGTTCGACCACGCAATCCTGTGGCGCCGCGTGGGCCGTTCCGGAACCGATGACCGCGGTGAGGGCCAGGCCCGACATGCCGGCGGCCGCGAATCGCGCCGCATTGATGATCGCCTTCTTCACGATGATTCCTCCTGTTTCTCGGTGATATCCGTCGAGCGGTGACTCGACGAATACGCTCGGTGGGTGCGATCCAGCCGCACCCACAGTCCTGGTTGTCGACGCGGCCCGATTCGTCGCCGCTCCGGCGGTCGCCCCGGTCGGATACGTGCCGGCCCCGCTTCGGCGACTATCCGCCCCGGACCGGGGCGGACTCGGTCGCGGCGTATTCGCGGTCGACCGCGCGACGCCCGGGCAGCGCCGCCGCGGCGATCAGGCCGAGCAGGGTGAGTGCGGCGGCCATGACGACCGTGCCGCGCAGACCGTCCCCGGTCGCGATCCGCAGGGGCTCGTCGTCGAGCCCGGCGGTGCCCGCGTTCGCGACGCCGACGAGAATCGCGAGTCCGGCGCCGATACCGACCTGCATCGCGGTATTCGCCATCCCACCGGCGGTGCCCTGTTCCTGCGCGGCAACGCCGGTACCGGCCGCGGCGAACATGGTCGGGAAGACCGTGCCCGTCCCCATGCCGTAGACCACGATTCCGGCCAGGATCGTCCGGTAGGACCCGTCGGCGACCATCCCTACCGCGAGCAGAGCACCGCCGGCCGCCGCGAGCACCAAGCCGATGACCAGGGTGACGCGGAGACCGATCCGGACGATGAGCCGCTCGGCGAGGAAGTTCGCGACCGCGATGACCAGCGACAGGCTCAGGAACACGAGTCCGGTGACCAGTGCGCTGTAGCGCCACACGTTCTGCAGGAACAGCGTGAGGAAGTAGACGATGTTCTGCACCGTCGCGCCGAACACGAAGATGACCGCCAGCACCGGTCCCAGCGCGCGGGCCAGCCGCAACGGCATCAGCGGGCTGGCACTGCGCGCTTCGATGACCACGAACGCGACCAGCAGCGCCACCGCCGCCGCGGCACCTCCGAGGACAGGTGTCGAGGTCCACCCGGACTCCGGCCCCTGCGCCACGGTGAATACCAGCAGGGTGACGCCCACGGTTCCGGTGAGCGCACCGGGCACGTCGAATCCGCGGCCCCGATCGCGTGGCCCATCCGGGCGCAGCAACCCGAATGCCGCCGCCGCGCCGATGACGACCAGCGGGATGTTGATCAAGAACACTGCCGGCCACCCGAAGGCACTGGTCAGCACGCCGCCGAGCAATGCGCCGAGGCTGAGACCACCAGCACCGGCCATCGCCCAGACCGCGAGCGCGCGAATCCGCTGTGCCCCCTCCTCGAACATGGTGTTGACCAGCGACAGGGTCGCGGGGAACAGCAGCGCCGCACCGGCCCCCTGCAGCGCCCGGGCGACGATCAGCGCGGTCGTGGTGGTGGCCAGGCCGCCCAGCAGCGACGCGGCGCCGAAAACCACCATGCCGAGGACGAACATCCGCCGCTTACCGAGCAGATCCGCGGAGCGTCCGCCCAGCAGCAGCAGGCCGCCGAAGAAGACGGCGTAGGCGCTGACCACCCACTGCATCGAGTGGCCGGAGAACCCGACGTCGCTGGCTATATCGGGGAGAGCGACATAGATGATCGTGAAGTCCAGCGAGGTGATCAGGCTGGAGAATGCCAAGAGGGCGAGGGTTGTCGCAGGTCGTCTCATGAGCTGTCCTTCTCCGGTACTAGTGCGCATACGGCCGGGTGGCCCGGGCGTCGTGTAGTGCACGGGCCCACCAGGTGAGTTGGTGGAGCAGTGCGGTCGCGGCGGCTTCCGCGCCGGCGGCGTCCAGCGGGCGGCCCGCGTCGTCGAACCTGTTCCAGCACGAGTGGAAGCTCACGGTGTTGCGGATGGTGATCGCGTGCAGTTCGCCGAACACCTGGCGCAATTGCTCGACGGCGCGCAGTCCCCCCGAGACTCCGCCGTAACTGACGAAGGCGACCGGTTTCGCCTTCCACTCGTCGACATAGGAGTCGATGGCGGTCTTGAGCGGGGCGGGATAACCGCGGTTGTACTCGGGCGAGACGATCACGAAGGCGTCTGCCCCGGCCAGGCGCGGAGCCAGGGAATCGATCGCAGCGTTGGTTTCGTCCAGGACATCGGACAGACCGACGTCGGCGAGATCGATCAGGTCGAGGTCGAGCCCGCCGTGCGCCCTCGCGTGACCGTGGAACCAGGTCGCCACCGTCGGTCCGAATCGCTGTGCTCGCGTGCTGCCGATGATGATCGCCACGCGCAGGGGATCGGTTGCTTGCATCGCGTCTGCCTTTCCACAGTGAAGTCGATCCCCACGACCTTCACGTCCGGGGCCTACAGGACCCCTACGACCGACCTACACGCCGGTCGACCACGCCCGTGCGGTCCGTATCGTCACGGGGATGAGGTTCGGTGTGCTCGGTCCACTCGAGGTATGGACGGATCGGGAAGTAGAGGTCGCGATCCCGGCCGGGCAGTTGCGAACGGTGCTCGCCGTGCTCCTGGTCCACCGCGGTCATTCGGTGTCCACCGATCGCCTCGTCGATGTGCTGTGGCCGCGGCGGACTCCCCGGGACGCCGCGGCCGCCCTACAGGTCAAGGTGTCGCAACTGCGCGGTGCGCTCGCCGCCGCCGAGCCGAACGCTCGCGCCCTGGTGGTGTCCGGGTCCGGGGGCTATCGCCTCGATGTCACGGCCGACGCGGTGGACGCGGGCCGGTTCGAGGCAATGCTGGCATCCACCACCGGCCTGGACGCGCGCTCGCGGGCGGACGGATTGACCGCCGCGCTCAGGCTCTGGCGCGGCGCCCCCTTCGCCGATGTGGCCGATGCGGAATTCGCGGCTGTCGAAACGGCGCGCTTGGCGGAACTGCGGCTCTCGGCGGTGGAGTCCTGGGCCGCCGCACTGCTCGAACTCGGCGAATACACCAACCTGGTAGCGGAATTGGGGCCGCTGGTCGCCGAATATCCGCTGCGGGAACGGCTGTGCGCCGCGTATCTGCGCGCGCTGTACGGATCCGGCCGCCAGAGTGAGGCCCTCGCCGCTTTCACCGAGTTGCGGGAACGATTGCGCGCCGACCTCGGCATCGATCCCGGCCCCGAGATCGCCGAGGTGCATCGGGCCATCCTCGCTCAGGACCCGGCGCTCACGCCGCGCTCGACCACCGTGCCGACGAACCTGCCCGGCCAGTTGACCGAACTGATCGGTCGGGCCGAAGCGGTGCACGAGGTGCATGGCCTGGTCGGCGACTACCGCCTGGTGACCCTCGTCGGACCCGGCGGAGTCGGCAAGACTCGACTCTCGATCGAGGCGGCGCGCGGACTGATCACCGACCACCCCGACGGCGTGTGGTTCGTCGAGCTCGCCGGGATGAACCCGACCACCGTCGCCCGCACTTCCATTCTGGACACCGTGCACGCGGTGGTCGGAATCCACAGCGACATTCGGACCGCCGCCGGTCCGCTCGACCGACTCGTCACCGCGTGGAACGGCAAACAGGTGCTGCTCGTCCTCGACAATTGCGAACATCTGGTCGCCGTGGTCGCCGACCTGACCGAGCAACTCCTGCGGTCGGTGCCCGGTCTGCGGATCCTGGCCACGAGCCGGGAACCACTCGGGGTCTCCGGTGAAGCCGTCTATCCGGTCGCCGCGCTCGAACTGCCGTACTCGCCCGCTGATATCGGCGTGGCGGCACTGCCGAAGTTCAGTGCCGTCCGGCTGTTCACCGCTCGCGCGGCGGCCGCTTCCCCCGGTTTCGCCATCGACGCGGGAAACGCCGCGGCCGTCGCGACGATCTGTCGCCGACTCGACGGAATCCCGCTGGCCCTGGAGCTGGCCGCCGCCCGGGTGCGGGCGTTCGGCGTCCGCGAATTGGCGGCGCGGATGGACGATCGATTCGAGCTGTTGGTTGCCGGACGCCGGAGCGGGCCAGGCCGCCAGCAGACGCTGCGCGCGGTCATCGACTGGAGCTGGGAACAGTTGACCGAACCGGAGCAGGCCGTGCTGCGCAGGCTCTCGGTCCACAGCGACGGGTTCGGACTGGCGGCGGCCGAGTATGTCTGCGCGAGTGGGGACCTCACCCCGGAACGGATCGCGGACCTGCTTGCCCGCCTGGTGGATCGCTCGCTGGTCGCGATGACCGACACCGATGCGGGTCCCCGCTACCGACTGCTGGAATCGGTCGCACTGTACTGCTCGGATCGACTGTCGGAGGCCGGTGAGACCGACTCGCTGCACACGGTCCGCAACGAGTACTACACGGCGCTGTCCGAGCGGGCGCACGCACAGCTGCGAAGCGCCGACCAGCGGCGTTGGCTGGCCGTGCTCGACATCGAGTACCCGAATCTGCGGTCCGTGGTCGAGGATTCGGTGCGGCGTGGTGATTCCGGCGTCGCACTGCGCCTCGTCGGCGCGCTGGGCTGGTACTGGTTTCTCCGCGGGCGGATCGGGGAGGGCATCCGACAACTCGACGCGGCGCTCGGCACCGGCCGGGAGGCGGCCCCCGAACTGTGGGCGCGGGCCAATGGCTGGCGATCGGCGCTCACGCTGCTCAGCATCGCCGCGTCCGACCGACCGGAGCTGGTCGAGGCCGGACTCGCGGGATTCGACGTGGTGAGCGATCCGTCGGGCCGCGCCTTCACCGAATGGATACTCGGCGAGGTGCTGCTCGGCGGCGGCGACCAGTCGGTCAGCGCCATGCTGGCTCAGCGGTCTCTGGCGGGCTTCCGCACGTCCGGGGATCAGTGGGGTATCGCCGCCGCGCTCAGCAGCGCGGCCCACCACGCCATGCTGCGCGGCGACCTGGCGGCCATGGTCCGCGACGCGACCGAAAGTGCCCGTCTTTTCGCGGTTCTGGGCGATCGATGGGGACAGCTGCGTGCCGATGAATTACTCGGCCGACACGCCGAGATCGTCGGTGACTACGCCGAGTCCACGCGTCTACGCCGCGACGGACTGCACCGGGCCGAGGAACTCGGACTGTGGCCGCGGGCGGCCGACATGATGTCGGGACTGGGTCGGCTCGCCCTGCTCGCGGGCGACCTGACCCAAGCGCGAGTACTCCACGAACGCGCCCTCGAACTCTCGCTGAACCAGGGTCACGAACCCGGCCGGATCTTCGCGGCGGTCGGCCTCGGCCTCGGCGCCAGACGCGAGGGACGCCTCGACGAGGCCGAGAAACACACCCGAGCGTCCCTGGACTGGAATCGCGAAGTCGACTACGCGCCCGGTATCGCCCACAGCCTCGCCGAACTCGGATTCATCGCCGAACTGCGCGGCGATCCCGAGCAGGCTCACGCCTACCATCGGGAAGGCTTGGCGGTGGCCCGGCGGATCGGCGATCCCCGCGCGATAGCCCTCGCACACGAGGGTCTCGCGGGTGCCGCCGCCCTCGCCGGGCACATCGGACGCGCCCGCCGCCTGCTCCGCACGGCGGCAGCGGCGCGCGATGCGGCGGGAGCACCACTGCCCGAACCGGAACGTACGGATGTGGACCGCATCGTGGCGGCGATCAGCGCCGCCTCCGATCACCCCGAATGAGCCACGATGCACAGAACTCATGAGCTGGGCGGCCGGGGCGGCCACCCACTCGATGGCTTCGACGGAACTCGCTAGCGGGCGACGACCAGGCGCAGGGATTCGAGTTCCGCGCGGGCCTGTTCGCCGGATTCGCCGAGGTCGGTGCGACCGAAGACGTTCCAGCGCTCCAGCAGGGGGGCGTAGACGAGTTCGGGTTCCTTGGTGCGGTCGTAGATGCCCGCGTCGGCGAGAACCTCATCGCTGCTGCGGCCGTCGGTGAGGGTGGCCTCGGGAACCCGGAAGTCGGCGATGCGGTCGGCGATGGCGCGCATGGTCTGGTCCGGGAAGCGGTCCAGGGCGGCGGCGATCAGGTTGGCGAAGAATTCCGCCTGGAGTTCGTCGTCGACGGCGATGCGCCGGGCGATCTCGGTGACCAGGGGGTTCTCGCCGAGTGCCTCGGTATTGCGATGCCGCACCGCGGACGCGGTCTCCTCGAGGGCGCAGACCGCCAGCACGTCCAGCAGGTGCATGGGCGGGCGGCGGAAGCCGCGGGTCATATGCTCCATGCGCATCCGCTCCAGCTCCACCGGGTCCACCGCACGGGTGACCATGAGGTAGTTGCGGATGAGGATCTCGTGCCGGTTCTCCTCCGCGGTCCACCGACCGACCCAGCGCCACCACGGGCCGCGACGCAGATGCCTGCCCAGTTCGCGGTGGTAGGACGGCAGGTTGTCGGCGATGAGCACGCTGACCGTGAGCGCCAGTTTCGCGGTCTCGCTGAGCTCGGATTGCTCGGGGTCCCAGTCGATCCCACCGAGGAAGGCGAAATTGCGACCGTCGTCCCAGGGCACGTAGTCATGCGGCTGCCACCCCGCGGCGGCGGCGATGTGGCGGGTCAGATTGGTCTCCACCTCCGGCGCGAGTGCGTCGAGGAGGTCGCGGTCGGACAGCACGTTCTGCACCGGCACAATCTAGCGGCTGCGCGGCAAACATGGGGATCTTCGCGCCGTATTCACAACGGCTATCGCAAAACCCAGCCTCGCGCCGCGTGTCGCCGCCCCGTGGCGCGTGTCGCGCGAGCCACGCGAACACGCGCCCGCGATGCCCCGCGACACTCCAGCGCCCCGCCGACCAGTCGGTACCCCGAACAGCACACGGCGGTCATGTCGTGTCCGCTCCCCACACCTGCCCCCACCGCACAACCAGTCCACCGCACGACCAGTCCCACCGCACCGCGATCGCGGAGCCCGCCACACCACGAAGCCCGCCACACCGCGGGCTCGGAGCGCAGCCGCCGAGCCCGCGGTGGTCGGACTACTTCTCTGTGACGGTGATCTGCCGATCCACCCAGGTGATGGTGCCGCCGGTGAAATCGCTCTGCTTGCCGCCCGCGATATCCATCTCGTCGCTGGTCGGGTAGCCGAGCTTGCCGCCGGGGCCGCCGTTCGCCATCCAGGCGTCCCGGATCTCGCCCCAGACGATGTGCGCGCCGGTGTCGGGGCTGCTGTAGATGGCTCCGCCCTCGAACGCCTGCATGGTGCCGCCACCGGGAGCGTCCTGGGATTCCCCGGTGGGTTCGCCCAGCGGGCTCGTCACGCCGCCGACGGCGTTGTACTTCTCCAGAATCGAGCCGGACACCTCGATGTCCCCGGCGGCGGTGGGGATCTTCGTTGTCGGGGTGTCGTCGCGGTCGGTCTCGTTGCGATCGGCGTCGTTACGGTCGGTCTCGTTGTCGTGGGCATCGTCGGAATGGCCGTCGGTGTGTTCGGTGGCCGTGGCCATCGCCGTGGTCGTCGCCATCCCGGTGTCGGGTTTGGCATCCTTGTCGTCCTTGGCGCAGCCGGCGAGCGGCAACGCCACCAGGGCGATCGCGGTCATGAATCCGGCCGTGCGTCGAGCGAAGTGGTGCATGATCATCCTCCCGCTGCGGGCCGCACGGGGGTGCTGCGTTCCCACGACACCCCCGGCGGCTCGGATCGACATTCGGCAGCTGTTCGGCAAACCGTTCGGTATCAACCGAAATCAGCTTCTAGCAGGTACTTTGCCGGAATATACCCGTCGATCCGTGAGGCAAACCACACGCCCGGCGTTAACCGGATCAGGAGTTCGGCCCGTACTCCTCCAGCATCTCGGTGACCAGGGCGGCGATCGGCGAACGCTCGCTGCGGGTCAGGGTGATGTGGGCGAACAGCGGATGCCCCTTCAGTTTCTCGATCACGGCGGCCACGCCGTCGTGCCGACCGACCCGGAGGTTGTCGCGCTGCGCCACATCGTGGGTGAGCACCACCCGCGATCCCGTGCCCAGGCGGCTGAGCACGGTGAGCAGCACATTGCGTTCCAGCGACTGCGCCTCGTCCACGATCACGAAGGAGTCGTGCAGCGACCGACCGCGAATGTGGGTGAGCGGTAGCACCTCCAGCATGCCGCGCGCCTGCACCTCCTCCATCACCTCCTGGCTGGCGAGACCCTCGAGGGTGTCGAAGACGGCCTGCGCCCACGGCCCCATCTTCTCGCTCTCCGAACCGGGCAGGTAGCCGAGATCCTGGCCGCCGACCGCGTACAGCGGCCGGAACACCACGACCTTGCGATGCGAGCGGCGCTCCAGCACGGCCTCCAGACCGGCCATCAGCGCCAGCGCCGACTTTCCGGTACCGGCGCGGCCGCCCATGGACACGATGCCCACGCTCTCGTCGAGCAGCAGATCCAGGGCGATGCGCTGTTCGGCGGAGCGGCCGTGCAAACCGAACGCCTCGCGATCACCGCGCACCAACTGCACCCGCTTGTCCGGGGTCACCCGGGCCAGGGCGCTGCCGTTGGTGCCGAGCAGCCGAATGCCGGTGTGGCACGGCAGATCCCGGGCCTCGTCCAGATCGATGACGGAGTCGGCGTAGAGCTTGTCCACCACCGCCGCACTGACATCCAGCTCGGCCATGCCGGTCCAGCCGGAGGTGACCACATCCTGGGCGTGGTACTCGTCGGCGGCCAAGCCGACCGCGCTCGCCTTGACGCGCAGCGGAATGTCCTTGGACACCAGCACGACTCGATGACCCTCGGCGGCCAGATTCAGCGCACAGGCCAGAATCCGGGAGTCGTTGGTATCGGTGCGGAACCCGACCGGCAGCACCTCCGGATCGGTGTGGTTCAGCTCGACCTGCAAGGTCCCACCGTCGACGCCGACCGGAATCTCCTGGTCGAGTCGTCCGTGCTGGAGTCGGAGATCGTCCAGCATGCGCAGTGCCTCGCGGGCGAACCAGCCCAGCTCGTGGTGGTGGCGTTTGGCCTCGAGCTCGCTGATCACCACGATCGGCAGCACCACATGATGCTCACCGAAGCGGGTGACCGCCCAAGGATCCGACAGCAACACCGAGGTGTCCACGACAAAGGTTTTACGTCCGGATTCGGACGACTGCGAGGCGCGAACTCCCTTTCCGGTGCTCGCGGTGCGGGCATCCCTGCTGGGAGCGGTTACGGAGCGTGCATCAGTCACGGTGGGCTCCTTTGTCACCCACGCGGCCCCGCGCGGGTGTTCTCGCTGGGCCGGTCCGCCCTGTAAGTCAGTAGACCCGAGGGCCGGGTGCCGGCCCCCTCGCACTGAGTTGCTCAGTCACGACCAGGACCTCCCGTACGGGCCACCTCTACGCGACCCGCACCCCCGACGCTACAGCCGAATTGGACTTCCGGCCTACCGAGTTACAGGCGTGTTGGTGAAGATCCCGTTAACGGACGCCCTATTCGGGCGATTCGCCCAATTCGTCGAGCAGGATCGGAATATGGCTGTGATCAGGTTCTTTCACGGCCGTGACCAGCGTCAACGGCTGCGAATCGGCCTCGTGTCGCAACCGCGCCAGCACCTCCCGCGCGGCATCGTCGGCGAGCTCGGCGCGGTACCGGCGCGCGAACTCCGCCCGCCGCCCCGACGGGTCGGCGTGGAACCACTTCCGCAGCGCCGACGAGGGCGTCACCTCCCTGGCCCACTCGTCGATCTCCGCCGCCTGTTTGCTGATCCCGCGCGGCCACAGCCGATCCACCAGAATTCGACGGCCGTCACTCGGCTCCGGCGGGTCGTACACCCGCTTGACCTGGAAACGCGGTTGCTGTGCCATCTCCGTATGGCAGCACGACCGGGCGGCCGACGCGATACACCACGCCGCCGATTCCGATTCCGGAGCCGATACAGTCGAACCATGGCCGACGATCAGGATCTCGAGAAGCTCTCCTCCAAGGAACTGCACGACCGCGCCGTGAAGCTGGCCGTCCGGCACGGTGACGTGAAATTCCTGTGGGAGCTGCTGAAATCGATTCCGGCCGCCGAGGCCGCGGCCGGGAACATCGGGGAGAGCGAAGCCGACATCAAGTACGTGCTCCCGGTGCTCGACGACTACGTGCACGCGGGCGAGGGCGATATCGCGGAGGTGCTGCGGCCCATGTACCTGGACTACCTCGTCAAGCATTCCTGAGCCGATCGGGCGCGACACCACGACGATTCCGGCCGTAGCTCTTGCGGAATCAGCCGTCTCGGCCGCGCTGCCAGCGGTGGCGCTCGACAGCCCGGCTCGGCCGGTCCTACCGTGAGGCCATGTGACCGCCGCCGCGCCGGGTGCTCGCCGACCTCTCCCCGTTCGCTACCCCACGGCCGTGATGTGGGGCGACCGGGATGTCCCGTGTCCCTGGTCGATCGCCGAGGATCCGGCGCGGCGGCTGCCGAACGCGACCCTCACCCGGATCGCCGGAGCGGATCACTACGTCATGGAGAAGCGGACCGCGGCGGTCACCACCGCTCTGCTCGACTGGCTGCGCGCATCCGCGCCCTGACCTAGACTCCGGGCATGACCGCCGATACCGCTCCGGAGCTGCTCGTTTACCGCCGTGCGGGCTGCCCGTACTGCTCCCGGATGCGGCGGGTGCTCAACCGCCACGGCATCGTGCACAGTGAGATCGACATCTGGAAGGACCCGGACGCGGCCGCCTTCGTGCGCTCGGTCGCCCACGGCAACGAGACCGTGCCGACGGTCGTGCTGAAAACCGAAGCGCGGGAACAACAGTGGGTCAACCCGTCACCGAAGCGGTTGATCCGCACGATAGCCGACGAAGCGCCCGCGCTCACGGAGGGACCGCGCAAATTCTGGAGCTGGTAGCGGGACGGGCGGCCAGATCCGCTCGGCCACACCACCGTTCGACCACCGGCACGCACGCGCCCCCACGCCGCCAGCGTGCCCGCCGGTAGCACCACACCGCGTGATGTGACCGCCCGCTTCACCGATCGGCTCGCGACGTGTACCCGAGACCGGCCCCGGATACGTCGGGGCCTGGTCATCACGCACGACAACCAGGCCCAGTGCTTCAGCGCCGCAGGCGTCTCGGCACGGTGATCAGCCGAGCAGCTTCCAGTCCTCGAGGCCCTCGTAGAGCGGGAAGTCCTGGGCCAACTTGGCGACCCGGGCGCGCAGGGCGGCGATGTCGCCGCCGGCGAGGGCGGTGGCGATGATGTCGGCGACCTCGGTGAACTCGGTGTCGCCGAAGCCGCGGGTGGCCAGCGCGGCGGTGCCGATGCGCAGGCCCGAGGTGACCATCGGCGGGCGCGGGTCGAACGGAACGGCATTGCGGTTCACGGTGATTCCGACCTCGTGCAGCAGATCCTCACCCTGCTGGCCGTCCAGCGCCGAATTGCGCAGGTCGACCAGCACCAGGTGTACATCGGTGCCGCCGGTGAGCACGGTGATGCCCTTGTCCTTGACATCCGCGCCGGTGAGCCGTTCGGCCAGGATCTTCGCACCCGACACGGTGCGCTGCTGGCGCTCGGTGAACTCGTCGCCGCCCGCGATCTTGAAGGCCACGGCCTTGGCGGCGATGGCGTGCATGAGCGGGCCGCCCTGCTGGCCCGGGAAGACCGCGGAGTTCAGCTTCTTGGCGTAATCCTGCTTGGCCAGGATGAGGCCCGACCGCGGACCGCCGAGGGTCTTGTGCACGGTGGACGACACCACGTCGGCATGCGGCACCGGCGACGGATGCAGACCCGCCGCGACCAGACCGGCGAAGTGCGCCATATCGACCCACAGGTACGCGCCGACCTCGTCGGCGATCTCCCGGAAGGCGGCGAAGTCGAGGTGGCGGGGGTAGGCCGACCAACCGGCCACGATCACCCTCGGGCGGGTGTCGCGGGCGATCTTGCGCACCTCGTCCATATCGACCCGGTGGTCTTCCTTGGACACCCCGTAGGCGTGCACCTCGTACAGCTTGCCGGAGAAGTTCAGCCGCATGCCGTGGGTGAGGTGGCCGCCGTGCGCCAGATCCAGTCCGAGCAGCTTGTCGCCCGGATTCATCAGCGCCATGAGCACGGCGGCATTGGCCTGCGCACCCGAATGCGGCTGCACATTGGCGAATTCCGCGCCGAACAGCTCCTTCACTCGCTCGCGCGCCAGCTCCTCGACCTTGTCGACGGCCTCGCAGCCGCCGTAGTAGCGCCGCCCCGGGTACCCCTCGGCGTACTTGTTGGTGAGCACGCTGCCCTGTGCCTGGAGCACGGCGCGCGGCACGAAGTTCTCGGACGCGATCATCTCTAGGGTGTCGCGTTCCCGGGCGAGCTCTTCGGCCATCGCGGCGGCGACCTGCGGATCGAGCTCGGCGAGCGACTGAGTGTTGACGGAGGCGGCGGTCTGGGTCACGACGGTCAGTCTAGGGGGCGGCCACCGAGCGGTCGCTCGCCCCCGCCACCGCACAGCTCCCGCACATTCCCCGGCCGCCGCGCGACCCCGGCCCGCCCCGCAATCGCCAACGCCGACACGCTCCATCACCACCCCACGTCACGCACTCCGCACCACCGCCCGTAGTCAGCGCCGCCACGCCATCAGCGCGTCCGCCACATCCCGCGATGCGAGCACACCGCCACGCCCCGCGACGCGCAAGCACTCCGCCACACCAGACGTGCGACCACACCTCCACAAGGCCAGCTCGGCCACACCTCCGCAAGGCCAGCTCGGCCACACCTCCGCAAGGCCAGCTCGGCCACACCTCCGCAAAGGCGAGCACGCTCGCCATTCTCCGACAACTCCGCGCTCCGAACACATCCCGCGAGGTCAGCGCGCCCCGGCACGGCCTCAGGGCATCCGGCGTATCGCGCCCGGGGTCAGGGGTTCGTCCAGCAGACGGCGGAAACGCTCCGAGCGGTCGTCCGTGTCGGGGGCGCGGTCGAGCCAGCCGCCGAGCAGGCGGTAGCCCTCCACGTAGGTGGAGATGTAGGCGCGCCACAGCGGGGAGGACAGGAAGCGCAGGGATTGGCGGGCGCGTTCGGGTGTCGCCAGGCTCCAGCGTTCGAGGAAGGCCGCGACCTCGTCGGCGTCCTTGCGGCGGTCGTGCAGCAGCAGCGCGGCGTCCTGGCGGACGTTCAGCAGCTTGGCGGCGGCGTTCGACAGGCGTTCGGCGCGTTCACCGTCGAAGCGCAGGCCGAGATCGGCGTAGATCTCCTGCGCCCACACGCCCCACCCGGGACCCACGATGGACTTCAGCGCCAGATCCGCCAGCCCCTCCGCCATCAGGCACTGCGGGGTGTTCACCAGGAACAGGGTCTGCTCGGCCTGCCCGGCCGCCACCAGCCCGGCTTCCTTGCGGCAGTGTTCGGTGTGATGCCCCGGATACGACTCGTGCGCGATGAGATGCGGCAGGTTCGCCATGTGCTGCTTCAGGTCCGAGTTGATGGCGACCCGGGACTTGTAGTTGCCCAGGTAGTAGTTGAAGCCGGACCACGGCTTGTCGCCCACCACCTCGTACTCCACGAATTCGTGGTCGGGCAGCGGGTAGCGCTGGCGCACCAGTTCCCGCAGCGCGCCCGAGAACGCGTCCACACACGCCCGCAGGCGCTCCGGCGGAATCTCGTCCGCGCGCCGGTGCGCGGTCACCCGCTCGAGCAGTGCCCCCTCACCCGCGAGCACCTCGTCCATCTGCCGGTGCGCCTCCTGGTATTCGGCCACATCACCGGGGGCGATATCCACGTCGAAGTAGGCGCGCACCTCCTCGACGAACGGAATCTCGTCCCCGGCGAATTTGCACGCCGAGCACTCCATGGCGCGCAGATGCGCCTCCAGGAATTCGGTGCGTTCGGTGGTGAGTCCGGCCTCGGGCAGTTCCTTGCGCAGTGCCGCGGCGCGGTGCGCGAGATCGCGGGGCTCCGGCCGCGGCGCGTTCTCCACCTCGCGCCGCAGAGCGGGATCGCCGGTGTACGCGTCGACGAACCCTTCCTCGAGCCGGTCGAAGGCCAAGCCCAGTCGCAGATAGTCGGTAACCAGGGGATGCGCTGCCATGTCCGGGAACACTATCCGCCTCCGGGCGAGCGCGGCGACGGTCCGGACCGGTGGAGCGCCGGAACGCCGTTTCAAACGTGCGGTCCGGGTGGGATATCTCACCCCGGCTACTGGCGAGTAACAACACCCGGTTTTTCCCGCCCCGTTGCACCCGAGCAGAATTCGCCTATGCGTGGAGTGTGGACCGGATCTCACCGGACCGGACACGGGAACGGTGAGACTTCGTGGCACGGATGAGCGAGCCGAGTCCCTATGTGGAATTCGACCGGAAACAATGGCGCACCCTGCGCAAGTCGACCCCCTTGGTGCTCACCGAGGAGGAACTGATCGGTCTGCGCGGCCTGGGTGAACAGATCGACCTGGAAGAGGTCGCCGAGGTCTACCTGCCGCTGGCCCGGCTCATCCACCTCCAGGTGGCCGCCAGACAGCGCCTTTTCGCCGCCACCGCCACCTTCCTCGGGGAAACCCACCCGGACCGCCAGGTTCCGTTCGTCATCGGTGTCGCGGGCAGTGTCGCGGTCGGCAAATCCACCACCGCCCGCGTACTCCAGGCGTTGCTGGCCCGCTGGGACCACCACCCGCGCGTCGATCTGGTGACCACCGACGGATTCCTCTACCCCACCGCCGAACTCACCCGCCGCGGCCTCATGCACCGCAAGGGCTTCCCGGAGAGCTACGACCGCCGCAAACTGCTGCGCTTCGTCACCGAGGTGAAATCCGGTGCGTCGGAAGTGTGCGCCCCGGTGTATTCGCATATCGCCTACGACATCGTGCCGGATCAGAAACACTGCGTGCGCCAGCCCGACATCCTGATCGTCGAGGGATTGAACGTGTTGCAGACCGGTCCCCGGCTCATGGTGTCGGACCTGTTCGACTTCTCCATCTATGTCGACGCGCGCATCGAGGACATCGAGAACTGGTATATCGAGCGCTTTCTCGCGCTGCGCAAGACCTCGTTCTCCGATCCGAATTCCGCGTTCCACCACTACGCCCGATTCAACGATCAGGAAGCCATCGGCGCGGCCCGCGAGATCTGGAACAACACCAACCGGCCCAACCTGGTGGAGAACATCCTGCCCACCCGCCCGCGCGCGACCCTGGTGCTGCGCAAGGACTCCGACCACAGCATCAACCGGCTGCGGCTGCGCAAGCTCTAGAGCTTCCAGGCCGCGTCCAGCCGTGCCGCCACGTCGATATCGGTGGCGGCCACGATATGCGGTTTGCGGATCTCCTCGGCCAGGTAGCGGGCCACGAAACGGCGAATCTCGTGATCGACGCTGGCAAGGATGCGCAGCAGTTCACCGCGCCGCGACGCGCTCGCCACATTCACCCGCACATCGCTCGGGCGGGGTTCGGCGATATCGATGATCACGCGCAGCGGTTCGGCCGTGCGCACGGTCAGATGCAGGTGGATCTTGCCGTCCACATGGAACGGATAGCGGTCCACGGCCAGATCGACCAGCAGATCCACCTCGAGCGGGATCTTCAGCGCGAAGGAGATATTGTCCCGCACCTCCCGATCGAGTTTCGGCTTACCGAGCCGCACCGTCGCGAACAGCTTCGCGATCCGGCCCGGCCCCACTCCGATCGGGCCGAAATCGAACGCCTCGCCCGTCAATTGCCCGAACGCGCCCTGGATACGGTGTTCGGAGGCCGCGTATTCCAGGAATCTGCGACCGAACTCCTCGTAGGAAATATATGGATCCGACTCGACCACCGCCGCGGCGTTCACGGCGGTCCACGGCCCTTCGCGCACCTCGCCCATGCCATCCGACGCTACGGCAGCAAGGCCCCCGCGAACCCCAAAGCCATTGCACTGCAACCCAACCGTGTGCTGGCCGTTGTCAGCGGCCCGCCCGTTCCCCGGACCGGGCCGATTCAAACTCCGAAGCGGCGGTGGCGGGCCGCGTAATCGCGCAGGGCGCGCAGGAAATCGGTGCGCCGGAATTCCGGCCAGTACGCCTCGGTGAACCAGATCTCCGAATACGCGCTCTGCCACAGCAGGAATCCGGAAAGGCGCTGTTCACCGGAGGTGCGGATGACCAGATCCGGATCCGGCTGACCGGAGGTGTAGAGATGCTGGCCGATGGCGTCGACGGTAATGGACTGCACCAGATCCTCGCCGGTCTCGCCCGCCGCAATCTCCTGGCGAACCAGCGACCGCACCGCATCGGTGATCTCCTGGCGGCCGCCGTATCCGATGGCCACGTTCACGTGGACGCCATTGCGGCCGTCGGTGCGCTTGGCCGCGTCGCGCAGCCGCCGCGCCATATCCTCGGGCAGTTGATCCAGCGCGCCCACGATGCGCACGGTGGAATTCTGTTCCGGCGCGGACAGTTCCTCCACCACATCGGTGATCACGTCGAAGAGCGTCTCCAGCTCCTCGCGGTCGCGGCGCAGGTTCTCGGTCGAGAGCAGGTACACGGTGACCATCTCGATGCCGACCTCACCGCACCAGCTCACCAGCTCGGCGATCTTGAGCGCCCCCACCCGGTGCCCGTGACTGATATCGGAGAAGCCGTTCTCCCGCGCCCAGCGACGATTGCCGTCGCACATCACCGCCACATGACGCGGATGTTGTTTGCCAGCCAGCTGCTTCGACAGCCGGGCCTCGTAGATGCGGTAGGGAAAACCACGCACCTGACTCGCAAGCTTCACGGCGAAAACAGTACGCCCCGCCGCGCGGCGGCGGGCTGACCGGGACAGTGCACGACATACCGCAGCGCCAGCCGTGACCCCTACTGCGGTGTGATGTGCGACGCGCTCGAGACCCGCTAACCTACGGTACCGTAGGTTACTCAGGAGGTAACTGATGTCGGATACCGCGGTGCCCGCTCCGGTGGCGGACGTTGTCGAGGTATTGCTCAAACCGCGCATGCGGGGATGGATACATACGTGGGCGGTCGGTATCGCGGCCGTCGGGGTGATCGCGCTGGTGATCGCGGGCACCACGGTGTCGGCGACGGCGGCGTGGTCGACGCTGGTGTACGGGCTCACCGTCTGCGGGGTGTTCGGGGTCAGCGCCACCTATCACCGGGTGAACTGGAAGACCGATCGCGCCCGCATCCACATGAAGCGCGCCGACCACTCGATGATCTTCCTGTTCATCGCGGGCAGTTACACGCCCTTCGCACTGCTCGGGGTGGGCGGACGGTCCGGCACCGTCCTGCTGACCGTGGTGTGGATCGGCGCGCTCGCCGGGGTGGCCCTGAAACTGCTGTGGCCCACCGCTCCCCGCTGGGTCGGCGTACCGCTGTACCTGCTGCTGGGCTGGGCCATCGTGCCGGTCGCCGGAACCCTCACCCACAATGTCGGCCTCGCCCCGATGCTGCTGCTGCTCATCGGCGGCCTCGCCTACAGCGGCGGCGCGATCCTCTACGCCACCCGCTGGCCCGATCCGTGGCCCGAGGTGTTCGGCCACCACGAGTTCTTCCACGCGGCAACGGTCGTCGCGGCCCTCTGCCACTACATCGCGGTCTGGCTGGTCCTGCTGCGCTGACCTGATCACCGCATTTAGACTGTTGTCCACTCATGATCACCGGAGCAACCGCGCTGATCGCAGCGACACTGCCGAGTGGTGACGACTGATTTCGCGAGGATCGGGGTAACTCATCGGGCACGCCCACAATGGTTTCGGCTCCCAACCGCCGGCACGCGTCCACAGCCGCCGGCGGCTCTCGGCCGCGCGCTGACAACGCGGAGAGGCGAAGGTGTTGAGTCGGCTTATCCTGTGGGCGTTGCGGGCCGGGTGGGGCTTGGCCGCCGTGGTGATGGTGTGCAACCTCAGCGGCCTGGGCGTCATCGTCACCGAACTCTGGCTCGCCGGATACCTCGGCCGCCTCGGCCCGAACTGGCTGTCGGCCCTGGCTCCGGCCGCCATCTATCCGACCCTCGGCGCGCTGGTCGGCATCGTGCTCGCCGTGCGCGACCGCGGCCACTACTTCGGCTGGCTGGACCAGCGCCGCAAACCCACCGAGGCCGAAGCGCGCCGCCTGCTGACGCTGCCGATCACCATCACGGCGCGGGCGCTGGCCATCTGGTTGCCCGGTGTGATCATCGCGGCCGCGCTGTTCGCGAATGCCACCACCGGGCCGGATCTGGCCGTGGTGCTGGCCATGTTCACCTTCGGTGGACTGGAGTCGGCGGCGGTCACCTATCTGGTCGTGGATCGGCTCATCCGGCCGACCATTCCCACGGTGGCGGAGGTGGTGGGCGGCACCACGCACTGGAGTTCCACCGTGCTGGTGCGGGTACTGGTGACCTTCGCGGTGGCGGGGGCCGTGCCACTGTTCATGCTCATCACCGTATTGGCCGATCCGGTGCCGTCGCCGGACGATCGGATTCGGACCGGCATCTATCTCGCCGTCGTCGGACTGTCGGCGGGTGCGGTGGCGACGGCGGCGCTGGCCCGCGCGGTCGCCACCCCCATGCACACACTGCGGATGGCGCTGGACCGGATCGCCCGCGGCGACCTCGACGTGCGGGTGCCCATCGGCAGCGCCAGTGAACTCGGGCGACTGGAACTGTCGGTCAACGAGCTGGCCGCGAACCTGAGCGAGCGCGAACGCATGCGCACCGTCTTCGGCCGCCACGTCGGCGCGGAGGTGGCCGAGCGAGCACTCGCCGGGGGCGCCGATCTCACCGGCGATATGCGTGTGGTGACGGCGCTGTTCGTGGATGTGACCGGGTCGGTGGCGCTGGCCACCGAACTCCCGCCGGACGCCTTCGTGGCCAAGCTCAACCGGCTGCTGTCCACGGTGGTCGCGGCCACCGAGGACAACCACGGGCTGGTCAACAAGTTCGAGGGCGACGCCGCGCTGTGCATCTTCGGTGCGCCGATCTCCCTGTCGGACAACGCCACCCCCGCCCTGCGCGCCGCCCGCCGCATTCGCGACGAGGTGGCGGCCGCCGGAGAACTCGACATCGGCATCGGTGTGGCGCGCGGCCTGGTGTTCGCGGGCGATATCGGAGCCGACACCCGCCTCGAGTTCACCGTCATCGGCGACGCGGTGAACGAGGCGGCCCGCCTCACCACCGAGGCCAAACGGGTGCCACGGCGCATCCTCGCCAGCCGGGCCGTCATCGACGCCGCCGCCGACTACGAACGCTCGCGGTGGACGCTGCACGAAACCATCCTGCTGCGCGGCCGCAAGAACCCGACCGACTGCTGGACGGATCTGGCCGCCCGGCGGGTCGCGGAGCCGACACCGCACGAAACACCTACCGACACAACCACCCTCGCCGAACCCGCCACCGAGACGAGCTGACCACGGCCCCCGCCGCAGTCGGTCCGCCCGCACGCCATCGGCCCACGCCGCCACGACCGCGAACACGGGTCCGGCTCGGCGGGTGGCGAAATACCGGTGCTGACAGCGGCACAGCCGACCGGACCCGCTGCTATCCGGTGAAGGCGACCAGGACGCCCGGCAGGTCGGCATCGCGGGGACGGCCGGAAGCACCCCGAACCGCTTCCCAGCGCTCGAGCCGTACCCGGGCACGCGACCCGCTCAGCGGCGGCGCGCCCCCGGACGGCTGGATGGGGGCCGGGTAGCCGTGGCGCGGCGGGTGCGCGGCAGGTAGCGGTCGTTCAGAGCACGGGTCGTGTCCGCACGATTGGGCGGCGCGAACACCCCCGATCGACGGCTGTCAGTCATGCACGGTCATCGCCTCGAGCACCGAGTGCTCGTCGATCGCGCGCTGGACAGATTGAGAGGGACATGTTTCGGACTGTAGGCCCAGGGTCGGCGGTGGGCAAAACATTATGCGGACGGGGACCCTCGAGTGACGTGGGCGCACGGCATCGGAGCCAGCACCGGGGGCAGCGTCAGCGCTGGCCCGGACGCGGTGCGAAACAGCACCGGACACCACGTCAGTGCTGGCCTCGGGAGTGCTGGCCCCGGACGCAGCGTCGATGCCGACCACGGACACAGCGTCCGTGCCAGCCATGGGCAGAGCGTCGGCAGCGAAGGACGCGCGTGTTCCCGTGGTTTCGTCGCTGGCCGGAATCGCCGGTGCGGCCCACCTGCCCCGGCCGACCTCGGCTCGCGGCGGGAGCTCATACCGACGGGTGACCCGCCTTCGATACTCGTGGGGGATCCGGTGCGCGGCCGATCGCGCGCACAGTGACGGACATGATCGAGAGCTCACCGCACGAGACCACCGAGGTCGCGCGTCCCCACTCGGTGACGGTGGCGCTGCATGCCGTGCTGATCGCCGTGTACTGCGGAGTCGGTGAAACGCTACTGCGGGCGGCCATGCTGCTCGAGCGACCCGAAGCCGACATCGACGGGCTGCTGCCCGCGTTGGCCATGCGCGCCGCGGTCTATCTGACCGTGGTCGTCCTCACGTTCCGCATGGCGGCCGGATCATCTTGGGCGCGTTGGACTCTCGTCGCCGGATTGGGAACGGCGGGTCTGCTGTCACTGCTCGCCGAACCGGTGCGGGCGGTGCTCACGGCACCGCATTTCGGCGAGCTGATGGTGGGCTGGACCACGGAATCCGTGGTGATCGGAGCCCTTCGCGCCGTCCACATCCTGGCCGTGCTCATCGCCCTCCCCGCCCTGGTCCGCGCTGGCCGATGATCCCGCGAGGCGCGCCCGCTCCGGCGACCTGCCGAGATATCACGCTGTACGGAACAGCGAACGGCCTCACATCGACGTGGGAGGGATCGCGTCCTTGCCGTGTTCGTCCGCGGTGGTTCAGCGGGCGAGCGAGTCGCGCAGGTCGTCGGGGGAGGTGACCGGGAGGTCGCAGACCGCGCCGCGGCAGACGTAGGCGGCGGAGCGGCCGGAGACGGGGTGGCGGTCGGTGAGCAGCGGGGCACTGTCCGGGGCGCCGGTCACGATCACCGTGCCGCCGGGCGCGGATTCCCATGCGGTGAGCGCCAATCCGGCCGAGTAGCCCTGACTGTCGTCGGGTGCGACGGCGACGGCCACCTGGATGGGTCCGCGCACGGCGGCCTCGGCGACGGTCAGCCAGTGCCCACCCGAGCGGGGTGCGCGGGCCAGCACGATCGCACCGCGTTCGAGGGTGCGGTCCGCGAGTTCGCGGTAGCGCGTGGCACGCTCCGGATCGCTGAGTGCGGCGGCCGTGAGCAGCGCCTCGGCCATGGCGGAGGACCCGGACGGGGTGGCTCCGTCCAGGGGATCGCGTGGGCGGGCGACCAGGGTTTCGGCGTCGTCGGCGGTATCGAACCAGCTGCCGGGCGCGTCCGGATCGGCGAAGTGGGCGATGGCGGCGTCCAGGATGCGCTGCCCGTGGTCGAGCCAGGTGCGGCCGCCGACGGTCTGATGCAGTGACAGCAAACCCGTGGTGAGCCAGGCGTAATCCTCCAGCACACCGGGCGCCGCACCCGCCACGCCGCCCAGCGAGGCCCGCAGCACCCGGTCGTCGACCACATGCACGTCCAGCAGGAACAGCGCGCACGCCTCGGCGGCGGCGATCCAGTCCATGCGGCTGTGCGCGCCGCCCGCCTCCGCCAGCGCGGTGACGGCCATGCCGTTCCAGGCGGTCACCACCTTGTCGTCGCGCTCGGGCTGCGGGCGGCGGTCGCGGGCGGCGCGCAGGGTCTCCCGAATGCGTTCGTAGCGTTCGTATTCGCCGACGGGTTCGCGGTAGCGGGTGAGCACGGAGGTGCCGTGTTCGAAGGTGCCCGCCGTGGTGACGCCGAAAAGCTCAGCGGCCCAAGCGCCGTCGATAGCCCCCAGGGCTCCGTTGAGCTCCGCCGGGGTCCACACGTAGGTCGCGCCCTCGACACCGGGCCGACCGGGCTCCAGATGCGTGTCGGCGTCCAGCGCCGACGCGAACCCGCCCTGTTCGGTACCGAGGTCGTCGAGCAGGAAATGCGCTGTCTCCCTGGCGATTCGCAAGGGCAGGGATTCCAGTACCCCGTCACGCTCGTCCGCCACCCGCCGGGCCAGGTGCGCGTACACCCGCAGCAGTTGCGCATTGTCGTAGAGCATCTTCTCGAAATGCGGCACCACCCAGGCGGCGTCCACCGAATAGCGCGCGAACCCGCCGCGCAGCTGGTCGTAGATGCCGCCCCGCGCCATGGCCTCCGCCGTGAACGTCACCGCGTGCAGCGCCTGCTCGTTCCCGCCGCGCTCATAGGCCCGCAGCAGCCCCTCCATGAGCGCCGACGGCGGAAACTTGGGCGCGTTCCCGATCCCGCCCCGCTCGTGGTCCACCTCCCGCAGCACCGCCGCCACCGCGAGATCGAGCAGCTCCGGCCCGACCGTCACGGTCCCTTCGGGCAGCCCGCCCGACTGCTGCCGCAACGCCTCCCCCACCTGCGTGGCCGCCCGATCCACCTCGCCGCGCCGATCCCGCCAGGTCTCCGACACCGCCGTCAACAACTGGGTGAACGACGGCATCCCGTGCCGAGGCGTCTTCGGGTAGTAGGTCCCGCAGTAGAACGGCTCCCCCGCCGGAGTCAGAAAACACGTCATCGGCCAGCCCCCCTGCCCCGTCATGGCGACGGTCGCCGCCATGTACACGGCATCCAGATCCGGCCGCTCCTCCCGATCCACCTTCACGCACACGAAGTTCTCGTTCATGAGCGCGGCGGTGGCGGCGTCCTCGAACGACTCGTGCGCCATGACGTGGCACCAGTGACAGCTCGCGTATCCTACGGACAGTAGTATCGGCACGTCGCGCGCGGCCGCTTCGGCCAGCGCCTCCGCATCCCACTCCCGCCAATCGACCGGATTGTCGGCATGCTGACGCAGGTAAGGCGATGTCGCACTGGCCAATTGGTTCACGGTTCCAACCTCCCATGCCTGGTGAGCCCACAGCGTGACCCACGCATTACCTCGCAGGGCGAACGGTACGCGAACGCACAGCCGACATGCCGCCTTCCATCCGCCCCCGTTCCGACTAATGCGCCATCACATAGGACTAGTTGCATCAACATTGTCCCAATCGATCCGGTGGGCATGTCGTGGACCCCACCACAGCATTCTCGACCCGATGGGGCTGCTGCAGGATCGGGTGACGGTGTCACCCACCCCTCGGCGTTGCCACATGGCGACGCACGCCGCTTGCGGATACGCCTGTCGCCGCATCGTGGCTGTCTATACCTCCACGATGCGAATCTGCTTGCCACACAATTTGGTTAGGTCATCCACGTCCGAAGTCAAGAGCACGACCGGCTTCACTGCCCGCAGCGCCGTCGCGGCCACCACGGCGTCTATCGCGTACTTATGGCCGTGCAGACCAGCTTCGCGCAGTAGGTCGATCGCGTGGAATGCGATTTCGTCCGTAACAGGTTCGATCCGCAAGCGAGACAGGTGCCAGCGCCAACGATCGTTCTTGGCCCTCTTGTCGTATGCCTCGATGTGCGTGAGAGCACTGACGATCACCCGGAAGTCGTTGTCCTGTGCTTCACGGACGTACGCGGTGACCCTTGGATCCGCAACACACCACTTCGACAGTCCTTCACAGTCCAGAACGAGCGTTCCGGCGCTCAGTCGGCTTCGCGTGCGTGCCACCCGGTGTCCCCCTGCAACTCGGGCGAGGCTTTCACCTCACGGAACAGCACCGTTGCCTCATCCTTGATTTCCCGCGAAATGACCCCGGCCTGTTCTTCATTCGCAAGCAACGCCTCCTCGAGCAGATCCCGCTCGATCTGACGCTCCACGGCGGCATCCACATAGGCCGAGAACCCCCGCGAGCCAACACGCTCCCTGACGGCTCGGATATTCCCTGCCCGCAGCGAGACGCTGACCTTCGCCGCCGGTCCGTGGCCCGGCGAGTAGTCCTCAGGTGGTGCAGCCACACCGCGAGTTTACTACTTGAAGTAGGAAACATGCTACCGGAAGCTGGTCCACGACGGATCCTTCCCGAAGGGAACCCCAGAGAATGGCATCTACCTGCGAAAATATGACTAACAGCAGGCGGAGGGGGACGAAGTGGCACCCACCTAATCGGTTCCTGTGTCACAGCCGCCCACACCGACCACCGTCGTCGCGGCTCTCGGCCGAAGGAGGAGCTGGTCAGGGCAGGGAATGGAACAGTCCGGCGCTGACTCGCTGGATGGTGAGACACGCGTCCTCGCCATCGGGCCGGGAGTTCCGGAGGGTGAATACGAAGCTGCCGGCGGCGGCCGGGGTGACGATCAGGCAGCCGATATTGTCGCTGTCGGATACCGCGCGGAAAACGGCGAACTCGCGACCGTAGTACTCGCTGCGGCGGAGGTCCTTGTAGTTTCCGGGCGTGAGGACATAGTCCATCGAGTCGCCCGAATGCGTCAGGATCAGGTCGAAGCTTCGATCGGTAGCGAGCCATTGGCAGGACGCGAACATCGATTCGGTCGTTCGCACCTCGGTCGCGGGATCCAGCCCCACTGCGACAACTTCGGATTCGGGGATCGAACAGGGATCCCAGAAGGCACCGGACGCGGGCTCCGTGGAGGGCGCGGTGGTGTCGGGACGCGTGGGTTCCGGCCCGGGGCTGTCGATCGGAGCGGGCGCGGGGGTGTCGGCACGCGTGGGTTCCGACCCGGGGCTGTCGATCGGAGCGGTGTCGGCACGCGTGGGCTCCGGTGCCTTGGTGCCGCCGTCCCCCCCCCTCCGGGGGGCCGCCG
>NZ_JASCXP010000028.1:0-30614 GCF_030010695.1 Nocardia sp. CC201C | reverse complement strand
CTTGGCCTCCCCGCGCCATTCCGTCTTGGCCAGCCCCTTGGCCGCGCGCACACCGTACTTCGACTCGACGGTCAACGGACCGAGCTGCTCGCCGCCCCACGACTCGGCGGTGCAACTGTAGGTCTGCACCCGAGCCTGCGCGGTGCCCGAGGCGGCGAACCCGAACATCGGCATCATGGCCATGACGGCCACCGGCAATCCCACGAGGTATCGAACTCTCACCAACTGCTCCTCACGTACCGAGCTGAACGAACGCCGCCCATCCTCACACAGCCGCCGCTGGGCCGTGGGGTGTGCTCTGGAAATGGTGTGAGCCGGGGTTACCGGCAACGACCTCCGAAGCCGAAAGGGACTGCTGCACGATCGGGTGACAGCGGTTAGGCAGCTCGAAGGGATACGGCCCCCATGGCTGGAAAGGTCTCTCAGGGAATGAGTGTCGGGTGCTGCCACAATGGGCCGCAAGCAGCGGATGACGCGGCGCGTTCGGGCCATCTTGGCAACCTTTCCGTCGTGACGCTGTCAGTCGGAGAAAGGTTCGAAGTTATGCAGGGGCAGTTACGGTACGGGGGGAATATCGGCCCGGGCAAGTTCGACTCCGCAGTCGTCGCGGCGCGCATCATCCCGCTGTCGGAGCTCATGCATATCCCAGGATTCATCGATCTCACGCCGGAGCAGATGTGGCGTGTCACCCACACGTCAGCGAACATGCAGTGGGTGTCACGGCCGGTGTACTGGATGCAACGCGGCCGAAGTGCCGCAATGCTGACAGGGATCGACCCCGACTACCAGGTCGAGCAGGTGCAGTTGGAGAACCGGGTGCGATCGGACCTGCACCGCGCAGTTTCATCGGCCGCCGCAGGCGAGTCGCAGTTGCTCGACCAGCTCGAATACGGTGCCCCAACGATGGTCTCGGGCACGCACAAACTCGAGGAACTGTTGGGTGGCGATCGAGGCGACGGCCCGATCGTGTTCATGTTCGATGGGCCGGACGCCCATGCGACCGAACCGTTCCACGAGATCGACACGGCAGGCGATCGTGAGGAGCGAGTACGGTTGGCGCTGCGACGCTGGAATTCCGATTTCCTGGACCTGGTGCCGGATTTCGCCGCCGAACTGCATGCCCGACTATGTGACGTGCACGTCTGCCGATGGCACTCGGAGGGTCAGGCTCTGCTCTATTTCGTCGAAGACGCCGATGGCGACACGGTGGTATGGGTGGGATGGGATCCGCACACCTTCACCGGACCGACGCCACCGTTCTGGGAGACGCTGCCACCGGCGGTGCACCGGTTTCTCACGGATGTGCACCCTGGGTTCACCATGCTCGACGGCGAATCCTACGGCCTTGCCCAGCCGTCGCATATGTCGACTTTCGCAACATGGGCGGGCTGGCTGGGTGCCATCCCCGACTGGAACCGCGAGGATGTCATCGACTCGACAGAGATGCTGTGGTTGACAGGCAACGGCTTCGACACCGCCTTGTGTTCGTCGCCCGAACTGGCTGTCGGTGAAGTAGCGGTGCTTTTCGAGAATGATTTCGACATCCGCGAACTGGGCAAGGAATTGGACACTTTGATGCGCTCGGCGCTACGCCTGTAGCCACCACGTGGTCACCTGAGTTTGCTGGGCAAAGTAGCAACGGTGTTGCTGCGTCGCTGTTCCTGCAAACCCTCGCGATGGTCGCAGGATTCGAGGCCAACCTCAACCACCTACGCACCCGCGAGGGCATGGGCAAGGCCCGCGCGAAAAGCCGCCTCAGAAGCCGCCATTTCTCTATCAGCGCTTCCCGGCGCTGGGAAGCGCCGACGGATTGAGATCGCCCCTCCTGCGGGAGGATCAGGTGCATGGCACTGCCTCCTCGAGACGAGGATTCGGTCTCGTTCGGGTAGTGCCGGAGGGATGGGGTTGCTGTGGATCATTTCGAAATCGGCTGCTGGGCCGCGGTATCGACGCTGCTGGGTCGTCATGAGTCCGAGATCGAGCGGGCGCCATGCGAGAACTGAAGCCGCAGCAGCGTGCCAGGTGGCCGCGAGTTGCAGACATCCGACTTGCCGGATGTCCGTCGCGCAAAGCGCCCGGCGAATCCCGGATAAACCGCTTTCGTCGGGATGGGATTTCACTGTCGGAATCAAGTGATCCAGCTTTGCCGCACACTCGTCGAGGCGCATCGTGACGCCCGGAGGCGCAGGCGAGATCAGCAGGATTGTCGACCGGATTCTGGCCGTACAGGGTCCTTTCACGCCGGACTCTCTCTCCGAGGCGTGCTCGGTCACGCTGCTCGAGGTGCCCTGCACCAATCCTCACGTGCGCGAATTCGAGGCACACCCCGAGACGGGTCCATTGTCGACAATCACCTTCCGTGGATCTCGTACGTTGTCCGGTCCCCCGAAGGGCTTGGTGACAATGCACGTCTCGGCGGGATGCCGAATCACCCAGACCGATCTCACGACTCGCTTCCACCTTTCCTCCGAGCAGGTCAGCGTCAACCCTCGGATACCACCAGAGGGAATCATCTCGTTCCAGGAGAGGCGCGGTCCCAGAACGCTGTACCTACAGTTCACCGCGGGAGCTAGGACGCTTCGCGCAATCAGCGTGCACGAGACGCCATGAGCCGAGTCTCGCAACTCGTCGAAGAAATCGCCGGCCGTACCAGCAACCTGCTGCGGCGGGCCGGCGAGGGCTTCGTCACCCGCTACCGGGCCGGCAGCGGCGGACTGCGCAACACGGCTACCGGGCTGAACAGCGCTGATCAACGCAATGCACCGAAGTTCACCTGGGAGCGTGCTTCGACGATCGCATGGACGACCTCCGCTGGATTGTGGGGCTACCAGATCCTGGCCAGTGACAGCGCAGGACAGGCGGGACCTTCCAGCGACGGACCGGTTCAGGAAGTGGACGCGCTCGTCGAATTGTCTCCCACGCTGGAGAAGGCTTTGCAGGATTTGGAAGCGGATGGCTGGATCATTCGATGGGGACCGAAAGGCAGCGGATTTTACGCGGTACGAGATCAAAAGTTGATCAACATCGACATCGCTGTGAAGGGAGACAATCTGCTGCTGACAGATTACCTGGCTCATGAGGCCGGACACGCCAGGAAGAGCGACGTAACCCTTTCGATAAAGCCTCCTACAAAGGATATGACACGCGAGCAGTGGATAGATGAGCATCTGTACAATGCATTCGTCGATGAAGCCGAGGCTGAACTAATGTCCGCGCAGGTGCGGAGAGAAATCTCGGAGAACGGCGGTCCGGATATCCGACCTTTTGACAGAGGCGGAGACGGCATACAATTCGCCGTCGAGGTCGCCTACAATAGCCATGCCAGTGGCGCGATATCCCGCCAAGAGGCGCGTCTCATAATCGCCGACAGCATCAACCACCCGAATTCGTTTTGGTATCAGGAATACTATCCCTTCTATCAGAAACTGTCTGACAACTACTTCGGAAATTAGGTGCCCGATGGAATATGAGCGAGCGACACATTCGTCGGCAGATGAGGCCCGCACCCGGACCCGTAGTCCACGGTGACGGCGGTCGGTGATGACGGGTGGGCCTGGGGAACAGGTATTGCGGCAGTTGAGGCGGATAGCGGCCGACATGGTCATACTTCTCAGCCGCCAGACCGGTCCTCACCTGCACGGCACACTGGGCGACCTGGCCGAGGAGGTCCGCGCGGCACGCAGCAGAATCGCCAGTGCCGCCGAGCGGGGCGGGCGTGAGATCGAGAAAGCCGGTGAGGGGCTGAGTCCCGATGGCACGGGATCGAATCCACTCGAAGACAGTGCCCCGGCACCGCCGCTTCTGATAGACCGGTCCATTCCAGGTCAGCGGTACTATAAACAAGATCCGACGAGTCCGCGGCTCTATTCCGAAGGCACAGTGGGCCCGGGCGGCGAGCTCTACATGACCATTCGAACCCAACTGGAAAATGGGCAGCGCTCGGAACTATTGAAGGGCGCAGAGCAGTTCCGGGCCATCATGAAATTCTTTGAAGGTAAATTCACCTCGATACTGGGGAACTGGCAGTGGGGTTCAAATCTCGCCCGCTTCAACGAACTCACCGCTCGCGGATTGTCATCAGAGGTCGCGGCGGCGCAGACATGGACGGGGAAGCAGGCAGCAAGCGCAGGCTATCGAGCAGTACGACTCCTGAACGCTCAGGGCGATCCTGGATCGTACACAACCGTGGAGGTAGAGTTCACACGATGAACGATCGTGATCCGATTTTAGACAAACGGGAAATAGGCGAGCGGACAATTGCACTGGTAATCCAGATGCACCAGGGGGGCCTGTCCCCCTCTCGAATTCTGCGAGAGATCATCAGCCTTTACCCGAACGTATCGACACCCGAACTGATGGATGTGATGCGGAGCGCATTCTCCCTACCCTACCCAGCGGTTCAGTGCATCGGGGGCTGGTGGACGGATGGGACTGGTGAACTTTCCGACACCGAACTCGATGCCTTCTTGGTCGAAGAAATTTCCAAGGCATTACCGCAATGGGGCAACGATAGCGGTGAATGATCGAAACCCGCCGGTCCGGAACCCCGTGAACACGCGTCGGTGCCGCGAGTGATCTGAGTCACATCGCGTCAGGAAACTCGGGACTGCGGTGTCTGGTGCGTGAACCCCTCGGAGTGAAGGAGACATCATGGGCGAGAACATCGATGTGGTCGTGGTCGGCGGCGGGTACGCCGGGATCATGGCGGCCAATCGCCTGACCCAGCGCGACGACGTGACGGTGACCGTGATCAATCCACGGTCGGTCTTCGTTCCGCGGCTGCGACTGCATCAGCTGGTGGGCGGTACCCACGACGCGGTCGTCGAATACCCGGACGTGCTCGCCGAGGGCGTCCGGTTGGTCGTCGACAACGTCACCGGCATCGACGCGGCCGGACGCGGCGTGACGCTGGCCGAGGGCGGCCGGATCGGCTACGACTACCTCGTCTACGCGGTGGGCAGCGGCAGCGCGGGGCCGCGGGTACCGGGCGCGGCCGAGTTCGCCTATCCGATAGCCACATTGGAGGCGGCACGGCGCTTGCGCTCGGTGCTGTTCGACACGCCGATGTCGGCGGCGGTGACGGTGGTCGGGGGCGGGCCGACCGGGATCGAGACCGCCACGGAACTGGCGGAGCAGGGGCGCAGCGTCACCCTCATCTGCGGTGGTGGCCTCGGGCCGTATCTGCACCCGCGGGCGCGCCGCACCGCGCGCACCTACCTCACCAAGCTCGGCGTCGGCCTGCTGGAGGGTCCGGATACCGCGGTCGCCGCGGTGACGTCGGACGCCGTGGAACTGCGGGACGGTCGCACCCTGGCGAGCCGGGTCACCATCTGGACCGCGGGGTTCGGGGTGCCGGAGCTGGCCGCGCGCAGCGGTCTGCGCACCGATGCCGCGGGGCGACTGCTCACGGACGAGACTCTGACCAGCGTGGACGATGAGCGGATCGTCGCGGCGGGTGACGCGTCGGCACCCTCGGATCTGCCGTTCCGAATAAGCGCCTACGCGGCGGGCTGCCTGGGCGCGCACGCCGCCGACACCGTCCTGCACCGGATCGCGGGTGAGCGGCCGACGCCGATCGACCTGTCCTTCCCCGCCATGTGCATCAGTTTCGGCCGCCGCGCCGGCATCTTCCAGCTCGGTCGCAAGGACGACACCGCACTGCCGCTGTACTTCACCGGATTCGCGGGCCGCACACTGAAGGAGTTCTCCTGCGCCGCCAGCGTCGAACATCTGGTGACGGAGGCGGACAAGCCCGGTTCGCACCACTGGCCCAAGGACGGCAGGCATCGACCGGCCCTGCTGGCCCAGCGCGGCGACGCCACGGCACCCGTCGCATAGGACGGGAGCGAACCCGATGGACACCACGCGCGAACCCGGCCGACCCCGGCGGTCCGGCGTGCCCGCCGACCCCCGCATCGCCGTCGCCGCGACGGAGACCTTTCTCGCCCACCGCAATTTGCTGTTCACCGTCGCCTATGAAATGCTCGGCTCGGCCGCCGACGCCGAGGACGTGCTCCAGGAGACGTGGCTGAGCTGGGTGAAGGTGGACGCGGCGGAGGTCGCCGATCCGCGTGCCTACCTGGTGCGGATCACCACCCGGCAGGCACTGAACCGACTGCGGTCGTTGAAACGCCGCCGGGAATCGTACGTGGGGTCCTGGCTGCCGGAGCCGCTGCTGACCACCCCGGATGTGGCGGCGGATGTTGAACTGGCCGAAAGCGTTTCGATGGCGCTCATGCTGGTACTCGAGACGCTGACCCCGACCGAGCGGGCCGTGTTCGTGCTGCGCGAGGCTTTCGGGATCGGCTACGACGAGATCGCGGCCGCGGTGGACAAGACCCCCGCGGCCGTGCATCAGATCGCCCATCGCGCCCGCCGCCACGTCGAGGCCCGACGTCCGCGCCGCACGGTCACGGCCGACCAGGCCGAGGCCGCCGTCGAGGCATTCCGGCACGCCCTGGAAACGCGGGACCTGAGCGGACTGCTCGCGGTGCTCGCCCCCGACGTGGTGGCGATCAGCGACGGCGGCGGCATCAAACAGGCGTCTCCGCGGCCGATCCACGGCGCCGACAAGGTATCCCGCTTCATCGTCGGCGGGCTCACCAAGACGCTCACCACCACCGATATCACGATCACCGTCGAGCCGGCCACGGTCAACGGCGGTCCCGCACTCGCCCTGTACGCGGACGGCGAACTCGACGGCGTCATCGCCGTCCACGTCGAGGATGCGCACATCACCGGCCTCTTCTATGTCCGCAATCCGCGCAAACTCACCCACGTCGACTCCGAAACCCACCTCACGCTTCGATGATGTACACGGGAGGTTGCACGAGCACCGATGAATGTCGAGCCCGCGGGAGGTCTACCGGATTATGCGGAAACTTGTCTACACCTACGGTGTATCCCTGGACGGCTACATGAACGACCGCGACGGCGGCATCGGCTGGACCACCCCGGACGACGAACTGCACCAGTTCCACAACGACCGCTTCCGCGAGCTCGAGATCTCGCTGCACGGCCGTCGCATGTACGAGCTGATGGCCGACTACTGGCCGCACGTCCCCGAGGACGCTCCACCCATCGAACGCGATTTCGCCGAGCTCTGGACCGGCAAACCGAAGGTCGTCTTCTCCCGGACCCTGACCGAAGTCCACTGGAACAGCACCCTGGTTCGAGAGAACGGGGTCGAGGAGGTCCGCGCGCTCAAGGCGGGAGGCGACGGCGTCATGGAGGTCGGCGGCGCGAGTCTGGCCGCCGCACTGCTCCCCCACGGCCTCATCGACGAGTACCAACTGTTCGTCTCGCCGATCCTGCTCGGCGGCGGCACTCCGATGTTCCCGCCCCTTGACAAGCACATCCCGCTGCGCTTGGCCGAAACGCGACACTTCAGCACCGCGGTACTGCTGCGCTACCTCGCCGAGTGAACCCTCGTTCAGACCGGGATGAGCCGTGTCCTGAACCCCGCATGGCCGTTCTCGGAGCCGGATACGCCGAATCCGATGTCGGGAGCGGCCTGCTGCGGCTGCATCAGCTCGCCATCGGGCAGCGATTGCGCCACCCGGCCGGAAGCGCCACCGAGCGACGGTGTTTCGGCGGCGTGGCCTATCCCGCGAGCCGTTCGACCGTCGCGAGCCAGGCGGGTGCGCCGTCCGGGGTGAATCGGGTTTCGATGATCTCCGGTGCGATGTCGGCGACGTGCCAGTCGGGGTCGTGGTCGAAGGGGGCTGCCAGCGCGTCGCGGCTCACGGGGTGCGGGCCGAGGTCGGGGCCGTTGTCGCCGAAGCAGAGGATGAACAGTCGGGAGCCGGGGGTGGTCACCGATGTGAGGCTGTGCGCGTAGGCCGTTCGCTCGTCGGCGTCGAAGGTGTGGAAGAGGCCGCTGTCGACGATGGTGTCGAAGGTGCGGTGCAGCAGGTGCAGCCGGAAGGCGTCGGCCACGGCGAATTCGGCGTGGAGTCCACGGGCGGTCGCCTTGCGCCGGGCCATGGCGATGGCGGTCTCGGCCACGTCCACGCCCAGGACCGCGGCCCCGGCAGCGGCGATGTGGAGTGTGTTCTCACCGGTTCCGCAGCCCGCGTCGAGGACGGTGCGACCGAACGCCCCCGCCGCCGCCAGCCGTACGATTGCCGGCTGCGGGCGACCGGTGTCCCACGGGGCGGGTTCGTCCCGATACGACTCGTCCCAGGACAGGCCCGACCGGCGTTCGTGACTGGTTGGCTGCCGATCCGCCAGCGGTTCGTTCACGGTGCTCCCATCCGGCCACCGCGCCCGGCCGACGCTCGTCAGGACAGGTCCGCACCCCGGTCCCGCTGAACCTGCTTCCAGAGCGCGAGCGGCATGAAATCGTAAGCGGTGCCCAGGATTACCGGCTCCGGGAACACCTGTTCCGGCTGATTCTGCAGATGCACGCTCAAGACGTGCACCTCACCGTCGATCCGGCACCACCGAGCTTCGTGGCCGTTGCACTTGGTGATATGTGGGCCCGGTTCGTCGGCGCGCCCCATCACACGCCCCTATCCCTCCGCTGTGCGATCAGTCCGCAGCCATCGCCGCGATACGGCACGGCGGCTCGAACTACCTGTGCTTGTTCAACATACCCGCAGCGGATCGAGGTTTCCACGTGTCGGGCAGATAGGAGGTCGGCGCGGCGATGCTCAGCCGACGTCGACCGTGGCGGCGAAGGCCAGCAGCAGCGTCGCGATCGTCTCCGGATCCTCCAGCATGGGGGTGTGACCGACGTCGGCCAGCGTCAGTGTGCCCGTCCTCGACTCCGAAGACGACCAGCATCGGAATAGTCATGCCCGCCAACCGGTTCGGGATCGGACGTGCTCCGCGATAGCGCCTGGACTCCGCAGCCGAGTCGGTGAACGACGTGTAGGTCATGGCGCGGATATCGACGACGACATCGTCCGGGATCTCGATATCGCGGGGAAAGGGCTGTCGAGCCCGTCGCGGATGGCTGCGTCGGTGCGCGGGCAGCGTAAACCCATCGCGCCGAGGCAGCGCCGGGCGAACGCGGTCTCGGATACGGGCCGAATCAGCGGTTCGGCGCGGCGGCGACCTCTCGTCGCCAGCGCGGCCACTCCCGGTAGGTGGCCGCGCGCAGCAACCACTCGACCGGACCGTAGCCGTGACCGCGCAACCACCACGCGCTGAACCGCAGCTGCATCAGGTAGGTCAACAGCGCGATACCCACCGCGACGGCGGGGGCGACCCGATCCGCCAAGGCCAGCCCGTACCCGGTGAACACCAGCATCATCACCACCGATTGCAGGATGTAGTTGCTCGCCGCCATGCGACCGGCCGGGGCCAGCCACGCGATCCCGCCCGCCCAGCGGCCGCGCGCCAACCAGACGACGGCTGCCATGTAGCCGAGCGTCACCACCGGATTCACCAACTCCTGCACGCCGTACCAGTGCGGGGGCAGACTGCCGTCCGTGGCCGCGAAGAAGAGGGTCGCGAGCGATACCGGCAGCCCGACGAGCCCGCCCGCGGCGAGCCCTACGCGCGTCCAGCGGCGCAGCAGGTCGGCGTTCTCGAAGATCCGCCGCTTCCCGGCCGCCATGCCGATGAGGAACATGCCCAGGCTCGGAACGCCCTGCGTGAGCCAGATGAGGAACATGAACGCCGGCGCGATGTCGAGTTGGGCGTGGAAGGTGTCGGCGGGACTGCCGGTGTATCCGGCCCGCATGGCCTGGAGGTCGAAGACGGCACGCAGACCTTCGATTTCGCCGCTGCCGGGCAGGAAGGAGAACGCCACGAACACCAGGTACAGCACCACGCCCGCGATGAACGCCGTCCGGGGCCGGATCTTGCGCAGCAGCACCAGGATCAGCCCCAGCGCCGCGTAGAGGGTGAGGATATCGCCGAACCAGAGCAGCATCACGTGTGCGAGACCGATCAGGAACAGGGCCAGGCACCGCCGTAGCAGCCGTGGCACCGGCCGCGCTCGCGCCCGCTCGGCCGCCGTGATCTGCAGCGTGAACGAGTAACCGAACAGGAAGGCGAACAGCAGGTAGAACCGGCCGATGAACAGCCCGTCGACGATCGCGTAGACGAACCGGTCGATCGTCCCGTCGTAGAGGTGACGCGGGTCGTCGTCCGTGCCGGTGAACGACAGCACCGTCGTGAGGACCACGACGTTGGTGATCAGGATCCCGAACAACGCGAATCCCCGCAGAATATCGATTTCTCCGATACGGCGAACACTGGACGATGCGGCAGGCGAACCGGACATGGGGCAACGCTATGTCCCACCACCCACTCTCACATCCACCGCGCGGGTCAACCGCGACACCGCCATCTGATACCTCGGGACTACGAGCCGCATATGAAGGGGTTCCGGTAGTAATCGCGCGGAAGCCAACACATGGGGCCGGACCAGCAGCGATTGCTTTGTGATCGGTTCGGGGTTGCCCACCGCACTCTTATGTGTGACTGTCTGCAACACATTTGCCGGTCGGTGTGGACCACGGAGCGTGATGTCGCTTCTTCGTGGGTGCGCGCCGGGTCACGAAGGAGTTCCCGAACTGGCCGCCGCGGTCGAGGGCGCGACGCGCGTCGGACCGATCCGGGTATTGCAGAAGTGGCACAGTTATTTCCGTGCGTCAGCGGGGCCCGGCTGGGCGTTGGTCGGCGACGCCGGGCATTTCAAGGACTACTCCCTGGGGCAGGGGCAGTCCGATGCGTTCCGCCAAGCCGAACACCTGGCCCAGCGGCTGATCGACGGCCTGTCACCCGGCGGTGACCTCGACGAGGAACTCGCGGCATGGTGGCGTTGGCGCGACCGCGACGCCTGGCAGATGTATTGGGCCAACTCACTTCTCGGAGAACCGCAGCTGCCCGACGGTTCGGCCGATGCCCTGTTCGAGCTCGCCGCCCGCGATGACGCTCTGGCCATGGACTTCGCCCGCATCTTCAACAAGAAGGTCACTCCCCTGCGGGCCGCGGCCGCGCCGCCACGGCTGGCACGGTTCGCGCCCGGGGTGCCGCGTTCCCATGTCGGGCTCGCGCCGGCCGAACTGTCGCGCAACGCGCAGGCCAGCGCCGAGTTCCTCGCGTTCAGCATCCAGTTGCTGGCCCGCCATCCGCGCACGCCGTGGTCCCGCCGATACCGGAGCGCGATGCGCCCGGCAGCCTGAGCACCCGTCGCTACCGGAATTCACCGGCGCAGTAGCCGGAAGAAGGTGCGGATGTCGTCGACGAACAGATCGGGGACTTCGAAGGCGGGGAAGTGCCCGCCCTCGGCGTGTGCGCGGAAGAAGGCGACGGCGTCACCGGCGCCGAGAACCTTACGTACGAACGGATCGCTGTAGAACAGGGACTGGCCTTGGGGCACCGGCGAGGACCCACCCCAACCGGTGTTCTCGGCATGCGCCATCTCCCAGTAGAAGTCGGCGGCCGCGGGCCCGGTCCGGGTGAACCAGTACAGGCTGGCGGTGATCAGGACGTTCTCCCGGCTGATCGGGGTCGCGGGATTGGCCCACTCCACGAACTTCTCCGCGATCCACGCCAACTGCAGGATCGGGGAATCGGCCAGCCCGGCCGACAGCGCGTTGGGTTCGGTCGAATGCAGCACCCGATACCCCTTCATCTGTGCCCAACTCCGTTGCGCCGCTTCGAGTTGCTTGCGCTCCTCGGCGTCGAGTCCCACGGGAACGGGGAGGTCCTCGCCGACCATCCCGACCTGGAGCCGGTCACCGTGCGTATGGGCGCCGATGACCCGCGCGGGCAGCAGCGCGGCGACTCGGCCGGTGACCCCCGCGCCGATATCGCCGCCCTCGACACCGAAGCGGTCGTAGCCCAGCCGCGTCATCAGCTCCCCGAACGCCGACGCCGTCCGGTCGAGGTTCCAGCCGCCCGCCGAGAGCGGGCTCGAGAACACGAATCCGGGCAGCGACGGAATCACCAGATGGAAGGCATCCGCCGGGTCGCCGCCGTGGGCGCGGGGATCGGTCAGCGGCCCACTCGCGGCGAGGAACTCCACGAACGAGGTCGGATAGCTGTGGTTGAGCAGCAGCGGGGTGGCGTCGGGTTCGGGTGAGCGCAGGTGCAGGAAGTGGATGGTCTGCCCGTCGATCTCGGTCACGAAATGCGGCAGCGTGTTCAAGTCGGCTTCGTGTGCGCGCCAGTCGAATCCGTCGGCCCAGTACGAGGCCAGCTCGCGCAGGTAGTCCGGTGCGATGCCGTGGTCCCACCGCGAGCCCGCGCCGGGCACCGGATACGGCGAACGGGTGCGGGCCAAACGGTCACGCAGATCATCGAGCTCAGCCTGCGGAATCTGAATCCGGAAGGGAATGATGTCGGCGTTCATGACCTCAACCTAGAGTCGCCGCAGGTCGGAAACTGTCCTAGATCAGCAACCCGACAGGTGTGTCGTGCGGCACTGCCGCACCCTCGACATGCGGCAGGGCACGCATACTTCGAACCTAATTGTGTTAGGTTGAAACCTAATAGTCATAGGAAGAAGGGAGTCGCATGTCCCCGCGCGCAGGGCTCAGCGCCGAGCGAATCACCAGCGCGGCGGCCGAACTCGCCGACCAGATCGGGTTCGACAAGGTCACCCTGTCCGCCGTCGCGCGGGGCTTCGGCGTCAAGGACCCGAGCCTGTACGCACATGTGCGCAATCTGCACGACCTGCGAGCGCGTATCGCGCTGCTGGCATCGGGTGAGATGGCCGATCGCATCGCGGCGGCGGTGGCGGGACGGTCGGGTCGCGCCGCGCTGTTCGGGTTCGCCGGGGCTTATCGCGGCTATGCGCTCGACCACCCGGGCCGCTACGCCGCCACCCAGATGCGCTTGGACCCTGCCGAGGTGGGCGACCACCCCGCCTTTCCGCGCACGATCGAACTCACCACCGCCCTGCTGCGCGGGTACGGACTCGACGAGCCCGCGGCCACCGACGCGGTTCGCCTGCTCCGCAGCACCTTCCACGGCTTCGCCACCCTGGAGGCGGCCGGCGGCTTCGCCCACCCCCGCCCCACCGACACGTCGTGGGAACACATCCTCGACGCCCTGCACCGCACACTCGAGCAGTGGCGGCACACCGATAAGGAGCACGGACAATGAGATCCGGGACGGTTCGATCCGGCACCCTGAAAACCCCCGGCGCGACCATCTACCACGAGGTGCGCGGCAGCGGACCGCTGCTGCTCATGATCCCCGGCGGCGGTGGAGACGCGGGCGTCTTCGACGCCATGGCCGAGGTCCTCGAGCGGTATTTCACCGTCGCCGCACTCGACCCGCGCGGCTACTCCCGCAGCACCCTGGACAGCGGTCACCCGGAGCGACAGCGGGTTGCCGTGCAGAGCGACGACGCCCACCGGCTGCTCGCGCACCTGAGCGATGAGCCCGCCTTCGTTTTCGGCACCAGCAACGGTGCCATCGTCGGCCTGGACCTGCTGGCCCGCCATCCCGAGCAGGTGCGGACACTGGTCGCACACGAGCCGCCATGCTTCGCCGTGCTGCCCGATGCCGAGGTCCATCGCGCCATGGCCGACGAGGTGTACGACCTCCTGCGGGTCGAAGGTGTCGCCGCCGCCGGGGCCCGCTTCCTCGCCGGAATCGGCCCGGCTATGAAGCCCGCACCCGAGGTCTCGGAGCTGAGTCCGCGCGCCGCGGCCCTCTGGGATCGCCTGGCGGCCAACGCTCCGCGCATGATCGAGCACGAGTTGCGCGAATTCACCTCCTACGTCCCGGATTACGCCGCGCTGGCGGCAGTGTCGGAGCGACTGGTGTTGGCGGCGGGACGGGAGACCCGAGGCTGCCTGCCGTACCGTCCGGCCGAGCTGATCGCCGAGCGTCTCGGCCGCGAGCTGGTCGAATTCCCGGGGGCGCACAACGGGACCCGAACCGACGCGCCCGAATTCGCCGAGCGGCTCCTCGGCGCGTTCACGGCGACCGGGTGACCGTGCGACGAGCCGGCATTCGGAGATACGAGCGCACGCGGCAGTGCGGGCGGCGTGCCGCTGGTGGCAGGACGGCTCACGTGTCGAAGTCGCCGATCGGGTAGGGAAAGTCGGCCATCGTCACCTTGACGATGGCGAACGGCTCGACCTCGGTCGTCGCCCTCAGTTCCGGGGGGCGGGACACGTCCAGGGGATGCGGCCAGCCCTCGGGAGCGCCCAACTCGACCTGTTGGAAGTGTCGCCTGTCGATGACGTGGACATGGGCGGTGAGGTCGCGGAAGTCGTCGGTGCCAGCGCCTTTGACCTTGTAACCGCCGCCATCCTCGTCGAGACCGTATGCGAAGAGGGATCGTCCCTTGAACAGCCCCATGAAGATGGGTATGTCGAAATGGGTGTCAGCGCAGACGGCGGGTGGACCGTCGGGGTAGCGTCTTCCGGCCTCGTCACCCCAGCTGGTCTGACGCGGTTCGAGGGTGCGGATCGCGTCGCGGGTGCCGTGGAAGACGATCCGGTCGCCGTATCGTGCGACCAGATCCTCCAACGCCTGGCGCCCGCTGAGCATGAGAGGCCCGTCCGCATCTACGTCCGGCACACCGGACGAGGACTGCGGCCGCTCGGAGTCCGGCTGTGTGGCAGCGGTATTCCGGTCCGTGTGTGGCCCCGAATCACTCCGGTCCAACTCGGATGCGAGCTGCTTGTCCTTGGCTGTGGCCCCTTCCAGGGCGACCCGTGTCTCCTGCGGGAATTGGCCGTACATCGCGCTGATTCGCGGAGCCGCTCTGGCGACAAGCGCGTCGGCGAGGCGTTTGGCCGCGTGCAGCATTCGCGCGATGATCTCGCCGCCGCCAGACCCGCTCATCGAGGTTTCCTGTCGCTGTGATCGAACTGGTCAGGCAGCGAGGTCGCCGGTGACGAAGTCGACGCCACCCACGCACCCTAAACGGCTGGCAATCGGACCGCATCCCCGGTCCACCCCACTGCGGCACCAGCCGGAATCCGTGCCCGGCGGGTGATGCCAATCCTCAGGGCAGGGCGGCGACGCTGGCGAGAGTCCGTGCGGTGCCGTCGATTTCGAGCTGTATGTGCAGGTCGTTCGTGCCGCGCCAACTGTGCATGGTCACGTCGTTGCCGGACATGACCGGGCCGACGTGTTCGACGATGGCGCGGTGCGGTCGCGCGTGCAAATCCGGATGGTCGGTCAGGGCCTCTTCCACGGCCTGCCAGTGCACGGCGTTGTTCACGTGGTCGTGGCGGTCGAAATCGGTGGCGCGCAGGGGAAAGGGGCGGGCGTCGGTGGCGGGGGTGGTCTGCTCGTGCAGCGCGGCCTTCCAGCGCAGCCGGTGTTCGGTGGTCACCGCCAGCATGGGGGACATGAATCGGTCGGTCATGCGGGCCGGACGTCCCGCCTGCGGGTCCACATTGATCAGGAACTGCTCGACCTCGACGACGCCGCCCTGATCGCTGTGGATCTGGATGCGCGCGTTGAACCAGCGGTTGGACAGCGCCGACGGCCAGCGCCGCAACCGCACCCGGTCGCCGAACCGAATGGGCCGCAGCACGTCGATCACCGTGCGCCGCACCAGCCAGGCCGGATGCAGATGCCCGTCCTCGGCGGCGCGCAACTGGTCGTAGCCGATATCCATGGCGTAGCGCGCGATGCCGTCGAGACGCAGCCGCTCCCGAGTATCGGTGTCGGCCAGGCGGACCGCCCAACTCGCCTCGTACGCCTCACCGTCCGGGCGCGGCGGCAGCGGGAAGTCGATCACCGGTTGTTCGGTGCGGTACGCCGTTTCGGTCGGCAAGGGTTCCTCCGTCTGATGGATGGTGGTCGGTCACCGGATCGCGATCTCGCCCGGAACGCTACCCGCAACCATTGGGCATCCCAAGGATCTCCGGAGGCCCCGCTGGGACGGATCAGTACGTACCGACGATCTGATCGGCGGTGCGCTCCAGCCGCACGGCCGTCAGCACCTCGGAGACGCCCAGCGCGAGGGTGAACAGGCCGACCACCACCGACAGGGTGGCGATGGATTGGAACGGCACCACGGCCACCGCGATGCCGACGACCGTCGTGGTCAGTCCGACCGCTTCCTGCCGTCCCGCGCCCGCGAGTTCGTCCGACCAGGCCGCCACCAGCGCCAGCACCACACCGCGCGCCATCCAGCCCATGCCCACCCACATGCCCAGCAGCGGAACCCATTCGCCGCTGCCGAAGCACCAGTACGCCAGGGCGGCCGCCAGCAGGGCGCTGAAGAAATCCAGGAACCGCAGCGCGGTCGGTATGTTCGCACCTAATGCAACGATCGCCTGCACCGCCGCGGTGGCGAGGAGGACCAACCCGAACAGGGTGCCCGCCACGGTGGTGGACTTGTTCGGCCAGACCGCCGTCGCCAGCCCGAGCACGGCGGAGCACACGCCGATCACCAGCAGTGTCTGCCAAGCCCACTCGGCGAACACCGCGGTACGCCCCTCGATCCGATTGGTGGGCATAGAGCAATGATATGACCGGAAAGTCGGATTACCTGGACATTTGCATCGATGGCATGTCGGCACCCGCTGTGGAAACGGCCGTCCAGTCGGTAGCTGGCCGCCGCTCGGCGTGACGCGGACGGCGGCGTCGATGAGACTGTCGGAATGCACATCGTGGTGGCGAACCGGGGAGAAGTGGCCGTTCGGGTGATGCGGACTGCGCGGGAACGCCGTGCCGCGACCCTCGCGCTGCACAGCACGGACGACCCGGACGGCCTGTGGGTGCGGCTGGCCGACGATGCCCTGGAATTGCCCGGCGACGGGGCCGCCGCCTATCTCGACATCGATGCCGTCGTGAAAGCGGCCCGCACGGCCGGATCCGGAGCCCTCGTCCACCCGGGCTACGGATTCCTCAGCGAGAGCGCCGCGTTCGCCGAATCCTGCGCGGCGGCGGACCTGGTATTCGTCGGCCCCTCCCCCGACGTGCTGCGCGTCTTCGGCGACAAGGTCGCCGCCCGCGCCGCCGCCGCGCGGGCGGGCATGCCGGTCCTGCCCGCCACCGCCGCACATGCCACCCTCGCCGAGATCGGCGCATTGCTCACCGACCATCCCGGCGGAATCATGGTCAAGGCCGCCGCGGGCGGCGGCGGCCGCGGTATGCGCGTGGTGCGCGACCCGGGCCAGCTGGCCGAGGCGTACGAGCACTGCCGGGCCGAAGCCCGCTCCGGATTCGGGGACGACACGGTCTACGCCGAGGCGCTGGTGGACGAGGCTAGGCATATCGAGGTGCAGATCGTCGCGGACGGGCGGCGCGCGGTCGCGGTCGGCGACCGGGATTGCAGTGTGCAGCGGCGGCAGCAGAAACTCCTCGAGATCGCGCCCGCCCCGAATCTGGACGCGCCGCTGCGGACCGCACTGCACGACCACGCGGTGCGACTGGCGGAATCGGTGGCCTGCCGGGGCGTGGTCACCGTCGAGTTCCTGGTCTCGGGCGGCAACGCGTGGTTCCTCGAGGTGAATCCGCGACTCCAGGTCGAACACACCGTGACCGAGGAGGTCACCGGCCTGGACCTGGTGGCCCTCCAGTTGGATCTGGCCCAGGGGCACACGCTCGACGACCTCGGTATCGAGGCGACCCCGCCGCGCGGGTACGCGGTGCAGGCGCGGCTCAACGCCGAGATCGTCACCGCCGGCGGCGAGGTACTGCCCAGCACCGGACAGCTGCACCGGTTCACACCCCCGATCGGCATCGGGGTGCGCGTCGATACCGCCGCCTATCCGGGTATGCGACAGGGTGCGCGATTCGATTCACTGCTGGCGAAGGTCATAGCCCGCGGTCCGTCGTATCCGGCCGCGCTGCGCCGCTGCGCCGACGCACTGGCCGAGACCGTCATCGACGGCGTCGACACCACTATCGCACTACAGCGGGCGGTGCTCGAGGCGCTGGCCGACGGTGCGGTGGTGTCGACGGCGTGGTTCGAGCGGCAGGTCGGCGAACTCCTGTCCCGGGCGGTCGATATCGCGCCCGCCGCCGTCGCCGCGGCGACGCCGAGACCGGTGGCCGTGGAACCGGAGCTGGCCGATGACGAGCAGGCGCTGCGCTCCCCGCTGGGCGGCACGGTCGTCACCGTGGCCGAGGCGGGCACGCTGGTCGCGGCCGGCGCCGAGGTGGCGGTGCTGGAGGCGATGAAGATGCAGCACGTGGTGCGCGCCGAACAACCCTTGCGGGTGCGCCGCGCCCTGGTCGCACCCGGCAGCGTGGTGGATCCCCATACGCCGCTGCTGATCTGGACCGCGGCCGACCACGACGGCGCGATCGCCGATCTCGAGGCGGCGGACCTCGACGCGGTACGGGAGGACCTCGCCGAGGTCCACGAACGCCACCGCCGCACCCGCGACGAGGCGCGCCCCGAGGCCGTGGCGAAACGGCACCGTCTCGGTCGGCGCACGGCGCGGGAGAACATCGCCGATCTGGTCGACGCGGGCAGTTTCATCGAGTACGGAGCCCTCGCGGTCGCTGCCCAGCGGCTGCGCCGCAGCCCCGAGGACCTCATCGCCAACACACCCGCCGATGGGCTCGTCGCCGGGGTCGCCACCGTCAACGCCGACCGCTTCGGCACCGAGGCGGCCCGCGCGGTGGTCATGTCCTACGACTACACCGTGCTGGCGGGCACCCAGGGCATGCGCAATCACGCCAAGACCGACCGCATGCTGGAACTGGCTCGGGAACAACGACTTCCGGTGGTGTTCTGGACCGAGGGCGGCGGTGGGCGCCCCGGCGACACCGACTACTCGGGGATCTCCGGCCTGGACGTCACCACCTTCCGCGCCATGGGCGCGCTCTCCGGCACGGTCCCCCTCATCGGCATCGTGTCCGGCCGCTGCTTCGCCGGGAACGCCGCCCTGCTCGGCATGTGCGATGTCGTGATCGCCACCCCGGACGCCACTATCGGCATGGGTGGCCCGGCCATGATCGAGGGCGGCGGGCTGGGCGTGTACGCGCCCGAGGACATCGGTCCGGTCGAGGTGCAGCGCCGCAACGGCGTGGTGCACGTGGTGGCCGCCGACGAGGCCGAGGCAGTCGCCGTCGCCCGCCGGTACCTGGCCTACTTCCAGGGCGCGGACACCGAGTGGACCGCACCCGACCCGCGCCTGTCCCGGCATGTGGTGCCGGAGAATCGATTGCACGCCTTCGATATTCGCGCCGCCATCGACGCCGTCGCCGATATCGGCTCGGTGCTGGAGCTGCGCCGCGACTGGGGTGTCGGCGTGGTGACCGCGCTGGTGCGGGTGCAGGGCCGCCCCTTCGGGCTCGTCGCCAACGACTGCCACCACCTCGGCGGTGCCATCGACGCCCCCGCCGCCGACAAGTTGAGCGCCTTCCTGCGACTCTGCGACGCGCAACGGCTGCCGATCGTCTCCCTCTGCGATACACCGGGATTCATGGTCGGACCGGAGGCCGAGACACACGCCACGGTCACCAAGTTCAGCCGGCTGTTCATCGACGCGGCCGCGCTGACGGTGCCCTGGGGCACCGTCATCCTGCGCAAGGGCTACGGCCTGGGCGCACAGGCCATGGCGGCGGGCTCCTTCCGCGCCCCGCGCTTCATCGTCGCCTGGCCCACCGGGGAGATAGGCGGTATGGGCCTGGAGGGCGCGGTGCGGCTCGGCTTCGCCAAGGAGCTCGCCGCCATCGAGGATCCGGCCGAGCGCGCCGCCGCCTTCGACAACCTGGTGCGACTCGCCTACGCCAACGGCAAGGCGCTCACCGCCGCGACCGTGCTGGAACTCGACGACGTCATCGACCCGGCGGATACGCGGCGGTGGATCGACACCCTGCGCTAGGCCGCCGGTTCGCGCAACGCGCGGAAGAACTCCCGCAGATCGGCCGTGAGCAGGTCGGGCGCCTCCATGGCGGCGAAATGCCCACCGCGGTCGAACTCCGACCAGTGCACGACGGTGTTCTGCTTCTCGGCGAGCCCGCGAATGGTGTTCCCGCCCGGGAAGGTCGCGACACCGGTCGGCACCCCGGAGTTCGTCGCCTCCCCGCCCCACTGCTGCGATTCCCGGTACAGCCGCATGGAGGACGCGGCGGTGTTGGTGAACCACAGCAGCGACAGGTTGGTCAGCAGGTGGTCACGGTCCATCGCCTCATCCGGCCGGGACTTCGTGGGGTTGGTGTAGGTCTGCACGACGTCCAGAACCCAGGCCATCATGCCCGCCGGGGAATCCGAGACCGCGGGCGCGAGGGTCTGCGGCCGGGTGGAGTGCACCATGGCGTACGCGGAGTGATCCTGATTCGACCAGTCCTGGAGCGCGGCCAACCTCTCCTGATCCTCCGGACCGTAGTCGGAGCCGTCGTCGTCCCAGGACGGGATGGTGATCGGATCGTTGAGGTGTACGCCGACCACATGCTCGGTATCGATGCGACCCACCTGCGGGGCGATGAAGGAACCGGCATCCCCGCCTTGCGCGGCGTAGCGCGAATATCCCAGCAGCGCCATGAGTTTCGCGATGAGTTCGGCCGCGCGCTCGGTGGCGGCGTCACCGGGCCGCCGCGTCGGACCCGACAGACCGCACCCGGGCAGGCTCGGGATCACCAGGTGGAAGGCGTCGCTCGCCGTGCCGCCGTGCGCACGCGGATCGGTGAGCGGGCCGATCATGTCGGTGAAATCCGCGAACGGCCAGCCGTGGATCAGGACCAGCGGCAGCGCGTCGGCCTCCTGGGAGCGAATGTGCATGAAATGCAGTCGCTGCCCGTCGATCTCGGTGACGAACTGCGGAATCTCGTTGCGGGCGGCCTCCGCGGCCCGCCAGTCGTACTCCGTACGCCAGTAGTCGGCGAGTTCGCGCACATACGAGGTCGGGATGCCGTAACTCCAGTCCACCCCCGGCAGTTCATCCGGCCAGCGGGTATGGGCGAGGCGGGCGTTCAGGTCGTCGATCTCGCGCTGCGGAATGTCGATGCGGAAGGGCTCGATGGTCGTCATGGTTCCCACGCTAGAAGCCCCTTAGGTCAGGTTCTGGCCTAAGCATGTGGCAATCTGGGGCCATGCTGGAAACCTCGGCACGACTGCTGCGACTGCTGTCGCTGCTGCAAACCCATCGCGAGTGGTCCGGTCCCGAGCTGGCCGATCGACTCGGCGTCAGCGCCCGCACCGTGCGCCGCGATGTGGACCGGCTGCGGGAACTCGGCTACCCGGTCGACGCGGTCCAGGGCACGGCCGGATACCGACTCGGCGCGGGCTCGTCCCTGCCGCCACTGCTGCTCGACGACGAGGAGGCCGTGGCGGTGGCCGTCGGGTTGCGCACCACGACCGGCGGCACCGTCTCCGGCATCGAGGAGGCCTCGCTGCGGGCGCTGGCCAAGCTGGAACAGGTGCTGCCGTCGCGGCTGCGTCACCGGCTGGCGGGATTGACGCGGTCGCTGGTGCGCGTGGAGGCCGCCGCGCCGCGCGTCGACCCCGACGTTCTCATCGCCCTCTCCGACGCCTGCGACCGGCACGAGCGACTGCGTTTCGACTACACCGATCACGCTGGGCGACAGACGATCCGCGAGGCGGAACCGCAGGCGGTGGTGAACTTCAACCGGCACTGGTACCTGGTCGCCTGGGATGTGGCGCACGACGACTGGCGGTCCTATCGCGTGGACCGGCTGCGCCCGCGCATCCCCACCGGCCCCCGGTTCACACCCCGCGAACCACCCGACGGCGATGTGGTCGCGTACCTGTCCCAACGGCTGTCCCAGTCGTCTTGGCCGTATCAGGCCACGGTCACGCTGCACCGCGGCGCGGCCGAACTCGCCGACGAGATCTGGCCGGGCATGGGCGTCCTGGAGGCGGTCGACGACACCAGCTGTCTGCTGCACCTCGGCGCGGATTCGCCCTGGGCCCTGTCGTGGATGCTGACCTCGCTCGACACCGACTTCACCGTCACCGAACCGCCGGAACTGGTCGCCGAGATCGAGAAGCTCGCCCGCCGCTGCACCGCGGCAGTGCGCTGAATTGGCCGAACATATCTGCACGCGGCGGCCGCTCGCGCCCTACCGTGGACGAGAGGCGGTCGCCGCCGCCCGCGGCCTGAAAGGATTTCCCGTGCCCACCGCCCATCCCCCGGGTCCTCGGCTGCCGAGGATGGTTCAGACCGTGTTGTACGCGAAATGGCGCGGCTTCCTGCTCGAGCGCGCGGCTCGCCGCTACGGCGACGTGTTCAGCCTGCGCTTGGTGCCGCCCTACGCGGAGCACGTGGTGATATTCTCGCGGCCCGAGCACATTCGGGAGATCTTCGCCGCCGACCCGGCCGATCTGCATGCGGGCGAAGGCAATCGGCTGCTGGTGCACATCATGGGCGAACGTTCGGTGCTGCTCACCGACGAACAGGAGCACGCCCGCGCACGGCGACTGCTCATGCCCGCCTTCACCGGATCGGCGCTGCACGGGTATCGGGCCATGGTGGAGGCGATCGCCAAGACGCATACCGACCGGTGGACGTCCGGGACCACCCTGCCCGCCCTGGATCGCATGAACGAGCTCACCCTCGATGTGATCATGCAGGTGGTCTTCGGCATGACCGACGAGCGGCGGCGGGGCGAACTCGCACCGCGACTGCGCCGGATCGTGAACATCAACCCGATCGTGTTCTTCGGCTGGAAGTATCCGCGCCTGGCGCGCGTCGGGGTATGGCGGCGTTTCCGCGAGAACCAGCTCGCTATCGACGCCCTGCTGTTCGACGAGATCACCCGCCGCCGCGCGCACCCCGATATCGACGAGCGCGCCGATGTGCTGTCTCGACTGCTGGCGGTGGGGTCCGGCGACCATCCGGCCGATCAGCCGCTCTCGGACGCGGAACTGCGCGATCAGCTCATCACCCTGCTGCTGGCCGGGCACGAGACCACCGCGTCCGCGCTGGCCTGGGCGTTCCAGGAGCTGGCCGCGAATCCGGAGGTCCAGGACACCGCCCGGCGAGCCGCCCACGACGGTGACGACAAGTACCTGGAGGCGGTGCTCAAGGAGTCGCTGCGGCGGCGTACCGTCATCGCCGCCACCGGGCGCAGAATCACCCGCGATATGACCATCGGCGGCATCGAGCTGCCGCGGGGCACCGTCGTATCGACCTCGATACTGTTGGCGCATCAGCGGTTCGACGCCTATCCGGACGCCGCCCGTTTCCGGCCCGACCGGTTCCTGGACGGCAGCGTCGCACCGAATACCTGGCTGCCGTTCGGCGGTGGGGTGCGCCGGTGCCTCGGCGCGGGCTTCTCACTCATGGAGGGCGCCGTCGTACTGCGGGAGGTCCTCGGCCGCTTCGCCCTCGAACTGCCCGAGGACGGGTCGGTGGAGCGGACGCGCATACGCAATATCACCCATGTGCCCGCGGGCGGGGCGCGGATCACCGTGCGCGCTCCGGCCGCACCGTCGTGACGTGCGGGCCTCGGTGCGCCTCCGCTGTCGGTGAACACCCGCTCGGCGGTGGGCCCGGCAGTGGCCGGAGAGCGATCTTGGTTGTAGTTTGAGCTGATGCAGGTCACTGTTCGCCCGGCAACCGATTCGGATATCCCCGAACTCGCCCGCGTCCTGGGCATCGCCTTCCTGGACGACCCCGTCGCCACCTACTTCGTTCCCGATGCCGGCGTGCGGGCGGACCGCATGGCGCTCATGTACGCCACGCTGACGCGCACCCATTTCCTGCGCTACGGCGGTGTAGACGTGGTCGAGGACGATGCGGGAACCATTGTCGGCGCGGCGGTCTGGGCTCCGCCGGGACACTGGCACGCCTCGACCGCGGCCACCCTGCGGGCCGCACCGAACATGATCCGCGCCTTCCGCGGCCGCATCCGCCTCGCCGGGCGGATGGCCGAACGCATGGCGGACGTACACCCTCGCGAACCGCATTGGTACCTGGCCTTCATCGGCACCCTGCCCACGGCACGTGGGCGCGGATACGGTCAGGCGCTGCTGAACTCGCGCCTGGACCGCTGCGACGCCGAGAGGGTGCCCGCCTACCTCGAATCCAGCAAGGCCGACAATGTCCCCTATTACGAGCGCTTCGGATTCGTTCAGACCGCTGAGCACGATTTCACCGACGGCGGTCCGCTGGTCTGGTCGATGTGGCGGGAACCCGCTGATCAGGCGGATTGACGTCGACGTTATGGCGAACTTTCCTGCGTCACAGTGACGTTGGTCGATTCTGATGTTGAATGGACGGCATGAGTGACTGGAGTTCACCGTACGTCTACCCGTCCGTGATCGAGTTCGTCGAGAACTACCTCAGCGTGGTGTACCGGCGCGACGTGATCAACGACCCGAACCAGGCGTGGTGCGTCGAATGGTGGAAGCACGCGGAGGCGGTCGCGCGGCTGGATGTGCTGTGGCGGGCCTGGGAGCACTACCGCCTGGATTCACGCACGGGACTGAGCGTGTGGTTCCTCGATCACGCCGACCCGCAGATGGCCCGACTACTCGCGGCGAACGGACCCTTCCGGTTCTGCTCGGTGACCAACGGGCATCAGAGCATGCTCGGCCCGCTGCCGCTGGTCTCACCCCGGAAGGGACTGTTCACCGATCCGACCGCATAGGAACTCAGCGCTTGCGGGCCATCCCCGCCACGATGAGGTCCTCCCAGATACTCAAATCCTTGTGCACCGGATCGCTTCCCGGTGCGGGCGGTTCCGGCCGCCAGCGGGCGCACGGCGCCATTCCCGGCTCGAGCAGTTCGAGATCGCCGAAGAAGCTCTTGATCCTCTCCTCGTCGCGCCAGGTTCCGACCCCGAAGGCGTCCCGGATCTTGCGCTCGGTGGCGACCGCCTCCCGGGTACGTCCGGTGCGGAAATGCGAGATGTAGACGCGACTTTCGGGCGCGAGGCGCTGCGACCAGTCCCGCACCACCGCGGCCGGATCGGCCTCGTCATCGAGGAAGCTGAGCACCACGCCGAAGATGATGCCGACGGGCTCGTCGAAATCGATGAGCCGCTGCACATCGGGATGCTCCCGAATCGCCGCCGGGTCGCCGACATCGGCCTCCACCACCGCGATGTTCTCGTCGATGGCCAGCAGCGCCCGCCCGTGCGCCACCACGAACGGATCGTTGTCGACGTACACCACACGCGCATCGGGGACCTTGCGCCGCAACACATCGTGCACATTCTCGTCGGTCGGCAGTCCGCAGCCCATATCGATGACTTGCCGGATGCCGTCCGAGGCCATATCGCGGGCCGCGCGGAGGATGGCTTGACGATTCGTAATGGCCAGCATCTCCGACCCGGGGAGATCGCCCATGAAGAAATCCCCGACGTCCTTGTCCACCCCGTAGTTGTCGCGCCCACCGAGCACGTAGCTGTACACGCGCGCCACACTCGGCCGTGATTGCCGTGCCCGCATGGCGTTGATATTCAAGTCTCGCAACCCCTTTACCCTTCCGTGCACCAGCGGTCGATGATCGCACGGGCAGCTCGCCGGTAGGCGGAACCACGACAGAAGATCATTCCAGATCGCGTCCGTGTGGAGCAGTCGTTCGCATCTGACGATACAGGTGCAAGCCCGGGATTCCATCGGCATTGAAATCTTCGGGGTGAAGATTCATCGCGCAGACCGCACGAGAGCGCTGACCTGCGGTTGAATGCCCGAATGGTCTGAATAATAAGGTGCCGGTGCAAGATCGGCTACGGTGTCAGTGTTCGAAGGAGGGGCAGTCATGGTGGGGCCGCGGCCGAACCTGTGGACCCGGCTGCGCGCACTGCGGCAGGGCGAGCGGGACGCGGGGGTGTTGGAGGCGCTGCGACAGGCCGGACGCGCCGCCCATCAGGAGCAGTTGCTGGCCGATCAGATGCGCGCGGAACTGTCGGTTGCCGGACAGAGCATCTGGCAGGCAACCGCGGCGACACAGGCGCGATTGCTCGCCGCCTGGTCCGCGACGGCATGGCAGACGCTCAGTGAATCGGTACTGGATACCGTGTACGCCGTCGATCCTCGTACCGCAGGGTATGTTCCGCCGGAGACCTTCGACCAGGTCTGGCGATGGCTGAATGTGGTGGAGCAGTGGCTCGTACACGCGCGCGCCGCCACCACCGATCCGCAGTTCGACATCACCGCTGCCATCCAGGTGCCGACCTCGCTCCAGGTCGGCCCGGTGGCCCGGAATACCTCACGACCGCATCGGCACGCCATGGCCGCAGCGGTGCCCACGGCCCGGCAGCTCGCCGAAGCGGCGGTGTACACCCTCGAAATCGATACGCCCACCCAGTATGAGGCCGAACTGCGCCGCATTCGCTCACTGGCCGGGCAGGCGGCGGTGCTGTCGGACTATCTCGTCGGACTGCACCCGGCGCTCGACAACGAGGAGCTGCACCCGCTCATCGACGAGCGGGTGCGCACGGCGCTGGATATGTGGGTGACCGTCGGCCAGATCGCGGCCATGCCCGCGCTGCTGCCGCGGCTGTCCCGCCGCGCCAGGTCGACTCGCGGAAAGGAACACAATCGGCCCACCGTGCCCCTGCCACGGCCGCAGATCGTCGACGGCCGGATCCCCGGTGCGCCCGAACGCCACTACCGGCCCCCACCACTCGGTTCCGGCGAACTGCCCGAAATCGCCGTCGGCGGCGGATCCGCCGTTCTGCCCCTGCGACTGGCGTCAGGGGTCGGGCATACGGTGGGGCTGCATATCCGCGGCGACACCCGGTTCCTCGTATCGACGCGGAGCGCGGACGGGAGCGAAATAGCCGTGCTGGCGGATTCGATCGGTGACTACCGCGGAGTGCTGCCGTTGGATCTCGGCGTGGTACCGGTGGCGCTGCGGATCGACGCGGCAACCCACATCCGGTGGCGCGTGACGATCGACCGGGTGAGCGCCGCACCCGAATGGACGGGACTGATGTCCGGCGTTGGTCCGGCGGTGCTCCGGATACCCTCCCGATATCGACTCGTACACACCAGGATTCGCGTGCGGCACGCCGGATCCGACACGTTCCGGATCATCGCCCACACGGACCGGCCGGAACGGCTCGTGGACGAGGTGGGCACCTATCGCGGCAGCGTGGTCCTCCCCACCGACACGCACACGCTCCAGATCGAGGCGGATGGATCCTGGTCCATCTCACTCCCGTCTACCCTGGCGGACTGATACCGCTCAGGACAGCACCAGCAGCGTGACGGTGGCCGCGGCACCGAGGAAGAGCGAGGCCGCGACGACCGCCGCCAGCAACCGCACGCGTGTGGAGGGTCCACGGTAGAGGGGCACCTCCTCGAGCATGTTGTGCGGTTCCAGCTCCGGATCGCGCATGAGCCGTTCGCGGTAGTCGTCCATGCGGATGAGGGTATCCGGACCGGAGAGCTAGTCGCACGGGTAAGTCATGCTCCGGCGCGTGCGCTCCGTGCTAGCAAGCTGATGCGCTGCGGCCATGCTGTCCCGGGTCACTATTGCTCGTCCTTGTCAAGACCGGCGTGCGGAAGCAACTTCCGGTACGGTTTCACCATGGCGAGCGTGAACGTGGGATCGGGTGCAGGCGATCGCGGGGTCGGGTGCCGACCGGTATCGCCGACAGCAGCGGCCTGATCCGAGTGGATGCTGACGAAACCGTTACGCCGAGGCGGATTTCGGCGTGGCTGGTGCGGAGCAGCAGCATGTGAGGACCGTTGACGGGGTCGAGGCTGCCGGAGTTCTTCAAGGGCGTAGCCGATCGATTGCGCAGCCAGCAGATACCACGCATCGCCGAGTACATCGAAAGGAGCTACGGCGGACCGTTCGGTGCGACCGGCCTTCGGACTGTCAGCCGTGGGGCAGGTGACGCCGACGCGTTGGCTGCCGAACAGGTGAAGCATCCTATCGAGGGCACAGGCCGCGCCGTTCCACCGGCACCGTCGCTGTTGTCCCGCGTCAAGTAGTTGGCAGGTTTTCGGGTTCGGGAAAGTTGGGGACGTAGGGGTCGGCGCCCCCGGTGTGGACGTCGTGTGGCCGGTTCCAGGCGATCGCCTCGTGCGGGCGGACGGTGTTGTACTCGATGCGGTATTTCTCGGCGTGCTCGACGAGGTCGAGCGCCGAATCGATCTCCTCGAGGAACAGGCGCTCGTACTTCAGAGACCCGAATCCTCGCTCGCGGGAACCGTTCTGGCCCGGACTGCGCACCCTGGTGCGGACATGGGCCAGCTCGGGGTGGGTGGCGATGAACGCCTCGAACCGGAACGACCGGAACGGGCCACCGTTGTCGGTCACGATCGTCACCGCCGCAACGACATTGCCGCCGGTGTCGCGCTCGCAGGCATCGATCAGCGCATGCCCGTGCAGCTGTTCGTAGTCGGCCAGGGCGAGCTCGATCGCGGCGATGGCGTCGTGCTGGTTCGCAGTCGGCGACACGTGCCAGGGGTGCTCGTATTTCGACCAGTAGTCCCGGCACCCGGCGATGCGCCACGTCCCGCCGGCAGTGGTCTCGAACTCACTGAAGTCCAACTGCCACACCTGATTCGGGCCCGTGGGCTCGGTCGCGAACGCCACCTTGCGGCGCTGCGCGAGCTGGCGGCGCTCCCGCTGGTAGGCCGCGGGCAACAGCAGGCCCTCGTCACGCAGCAGCCGCAGCACGGTGGCCTGGGAGACCCGGTGCCCGTCGTGACGGCACATCGCCCACACCTTGCGATGCCCCCATGCCGGATGCGCCAGCGCATGCCGCCGCGCGGCCTCCCGCACGGCTTCGCGGGCCGGACGCGGCCACGACCCCTTCACCGGCACACCGGACCGGGCGCGCGCCTGCCGACGCCGCCACGTCCGCTCGGGCACACCGACCACCTGACAGAACCTCGCGGTCGGCATGCCCGCGGACACGCGGATCACCTCGAGGTCCTCGAAGGGCCCAACCGACCCTCCGCGGACTTCTTCCACACCCGCGCGGCCAGATGCGCTTCACCCAACGCCTGGGTCAGGTCCGCGATCTCGGCCTCGAGCTGCTGCTCGCGCGTCGAGGACCCGGACTTCCCCGCTACCAGGCCGCTGCGGCCGGCCTCGAGGAACTGCCGCTTCCAGTTCCCCACCGACTGCTCGGACACCTTCGCCCGCCGGGCCGCCTCGGCGACACTCACCTCACCGGCCAGGATCGACAACACGATCCGGGCCTTCTCCTCGGCCGGCACAGCCGCTGGTCTCGCCATGAACGATCAGACTCCTCTTCACAGGTCACGCCCGCAAGAAACGGGCCCTGCCACAAAGTCTGACGCGCGACACTGTCACCCCACGATGTCGAGAACTCCTTGACAAACCTTGCCATGTTCAGTGCCGACCGGCTCCGCGCCTTTGGTCCGGGGTCGGGTTTCAGCGGCGTCTACCACCCTGGCACCCGGAAAATGCTCGCCTACCCGAGTGGTGATACGACAAGGCTCGATATCCCAGGAGAGCCAACGAACCTGGTACCCCGGTACGGAGGTCATGTGGATGTTGAGGACAAACTTCTGCAAGCGATAAATCGTGATTACGGCGAGAGTGTCGGGTTCAGTGCGGTCTTGCGGGAGGATGGCTCTCTTGGCTGTAGGTGGACATCCAGGTCGGTGAATGGTGACAACCGTAGCTTCGACGGACCGTTTGTCCCGGAGGACTTGCGTCCGGAAATCATGAGAACTCTACATGAAATCACTGGTAGAAAGGTGGAGTCTGACGTATGACGGTGACAGAGATCAATGGTCTGCCGTTGCCGGAGACCCTGGTGGGGGCGATCGGGGAAGGCCGATGGAAGGCGCCGGACACGCGGCTCCTGAAACAGGTTTTTGGTGAGGAGCCGCAGCAGCCGAACTTCTACTCGCTCGAGTACATGCGAACCGAGAACCGACACTGGATCGATGTTGCTGCTCAGGCACCGGCCCTGCGCGGCCACCCGGACGAGTCGACCCCACCCGGAGATATCGATCCCGCCCTGTCGGTACTGATCGGAGATCTCGGCTACGACCAGCCGTTCGCATTGGACTTCCGTACCTCGAGGGTGGAACCACGCGTCATCTACGCGTCACTGCAATCTGGACGTTGGATTACTGTAGCGCCACAGATCGAGCATCTCTTGCGCCAATTAGGACTCTGAGAGAAAACCTTGCGGCGCAGGCGGCCGGCGGTAGGCGTTTGTGACCGTACTTGCGCCATACGCACGGCGAATTCACCGTGCCGACCGAGATCTGCGCGGAGATCGGGAGCCCACGCGAGATGGGTTTCATCCGACCCGATCTGCTTTCGGTGACCGAGCGGACAGAGCCGGGCCGTCGCGGCGAGCGGCCAGTAGTTCGTCGAGTTGCCGTTCGGCGCGTTCGGCTCGGGCCAGGGTTTGGGCGCGGGCGTCGTCCAGGGCGGCGAGTTTGGTGGCGGCGTCGTGCTGGGCCTTGTCGAGGGCGGCCGCGGCCTCGGTGCGGACTGCGGCGATATCGGCGGCGGCGGTGCGGCGGGATTCGGTGAACTCGGTGCGGGTGCGTTCCAGTTCGGCGCGAACCTGCCGGAGTTCGTCGCGGGTTTCGGTGAGGGCCTGATTGCGTTCGGCGACAGCGTTTTCGGCGCGCTCGATGGCGCGGTCGGCATCGGCGGCTCGCTGCACCGCGAGATCACGTTCGGCGCCCGCGGCGGTGACGCGTTGGGCGGCGTCGCGGCGCACCTGTTCGATTTCGGCGGCGGCCTTGGTGCGAGCCAGGTCGATGTCCTCGGTGGCCTGCTCGCGTATCCGCTCGATCTCCGCGGCGGTTTCGCGGCGCACCTCCCGAATCTCGGTCTCGGCGGCGGGGGGGGGGG
>NZ_JASCXP010000027.1:0-30919 GCF_030010695.1 Nocardia sp. CC201C | reverse complement strand
AACAGCGCCGCGAGCCCGGCCGCGCGCAGGAAGTTCTCGATGAACAGCGCGGCCGTGAAATCGGCCAGCGTATAGACATTGGCGGTGGCGGCCACCGCCGACGCGACGATCATGTAGACGATCGCCCAGCGGGTGGGGAACGCCAGCACCGCCGCCGTCACCGCGATGACGAGCACCCGGAACGGCCAGATGGTGGAGGCGTTCACGGTGTCCGGCTCGAAGACGGCGGGCACGCTGGCGACCACCACCAGGAAACTCAGTGCGGCGCACGCGGAGACGATTTTGATCGGCCGCTGCCCGGTCAGCGTCGCCACCAGGGCCAGGACCGGGAAGAATCCGAAGGTCAGCAGGGCCGCGGTAATTGTCCACCAGAACGGGACGAACCGCCCGTGGTCGGCAATCTCCGGCACCTCGAACAGGCCGATGATGACCCCGCCGATGCCGAGGGAGATGCCGAGGCGACGCATGATCCGGTCGGAGGCGGCCGTCGTCCTGCCGTCGGCCGTATCGAGCGCTCCCCGCAATCGCCGCAGCGCAGCGGTCCACGACATGGCGGCGGCCTCGGCGGGCGGGGAGTCCAGCGCGCTGGACGCGGTCATGCGTTCGTGTCGCGTTCCGGCATGGGCAGCCAGCCGTCCTCGACGGCCCGCTTGTACAGGTCGGTCTTGGTGTGCGCGGGACGTCCGGCATCGGCGTACTTCTGCCGGATACGGCCCAGATAGTCGTTGACGGTCTGCTCGGACAGCCCGGTCAGCCGGGCCACGCGCGACGCCTTCTCACCGGAGGCGTAGAGCTGCAGCACCTCCTGCTGCCGCGGGCTCAGGCCCACGTCCTGGAGTTTGGGGTCGCCGTCGATGGCGGCGGCCCAGTCGGTGGTCACCACCAGCTCCTTGTGCGCGGCACGGCGCACGGCCGCCACCACGGTGGGCACATCCTCGGACTTGCGGACCACGCCGAGCACTCCCGCGCGCGCGGCGGCCCGCACCAGGAACGCGTTGTCCGCACCGGTGAACACCAGCACCTCGACACCGCTCTCCCGCAGCGCCAGCACATTGTCCTCGGGTGAGGACCCGTCCGCCAGCCGCAGATCCAGCACCACCAGATCCAGCTCCGGCGCCGCCGCCAGCAACTCCGGCACCGTACCCGCCGTGATCACCAATTCCAGATCGGGCTCCGGCGCCAACATGGCCGCCAACCCGATCGCCACCGACTCGTGATCCTCGACCAACCCGATCCGGCGTGGCCTCGACTCCTGCGCCTCCACGGCGACCCTTCACCTCTTCCCAATCCCGATGTACCCCGGTGAGCAGTATGACCGTATTTCCGCCAGGTATGTCAGCCACCAGAAATCGGGGGGCGAACTGGACCTCGACCCGACGACGCGCGAGCCCCCGCGAACGGCTGTGCGGTTGGCGAACGGACGTTTGCCGTGCACGGGCTACGAACTCGGCGATCACCCTCTTCTGCGACGCGGCGCGCGAGCTGGTCACGGCCGAACTGGAGCGCCGCCTCGAGGCGGGGTGAGCTCCGGTCGCGTTCACTCCATGAGCTGCGCCGCCACGGTCGCACCGAGTTCCCAGCACGCTTCGAGCGCATCCTTGGACGGTTTGCCCGATACCACCACGTACTCAGCGGCTTTCGTCCACCCGAGTCCGGTCGTGATCGAGGTGACGCCCTTCTCCGCCCCCTCCGTGCCCTCGTTGCCGTGCAGGTAGCACCCGAAGGGACGGCCTCGGGTCGAATCGAGGCAGGGGTAGTAGACGACGTCGAACGCGTGCTTGAGTGCGCCGCTCATGTAACCGAGGTTTGCCGGGGTGCCGAGGAGGTAGCCATCGGCTTCCAGGACATCCGTCGGTGAGACGGCCAGCGCCGCCCGGCGCACGACCTCCACCCCCGCGATGTCGGGATCGGTCGCACCGGAGACCACCGCTTCGAACATCGCCTGCATGAACGGGGACGGCGTGTGGTGGATGATCAGCAAGCGCGGCATGGTGTCGAGCCTAGGGTCCGGTCGGTTCGCAGTGCCAGCAGCCATGCCAGCGCGCACACCAAGTGCGTAGGTGCTATCTACGTAGATATCATCTACATAGATACGGCCAGGCGAGGCGTAACGGTGTCCGGTTTCGTTGGGTGGAGTGTCGAGCTGGGGCTGCTGCGTACTCGCCTGCAACGAATCGCGGAGTCCCGCCGAGGGATTGCCGTCGCTATCCGAGGGCGGCGGCAGGTCGGAAAGTCGCGGCTGGTCCAGGAGTTCCGCGACCCGCGTAGGACGGGTTTGGTCGTCGTGTCCCTGGCCGGCACCGAGTAATCTGTCGCCGAAACCGTCGATCTGGCATGGAACGCCTCCGACGTGCTCTCGGCCTGGAGCTGTACCAAGAGCTCCGCAAGAAGCTGATGCATCAGCGCGTCGAACGTCGCCATCCCTCGACTCAACCGTCCGACGCGAGGTAGCCCGCGACGGTCGCATCGGCGACCTGCCGCATGCGCTCACCGTAGGCCACGTGACCGTCGCCGACGAACCCGCCGTCGGCATCCCTGAGGTCTGCGACACCGAGAGCGAAGCCTGGTGGCGAAACCCTTTGCGGTAGCGCGTGATACGGATCCAGCGGCGTCATGTCGTATCCCGGCCCGCCACTCTTGTTGCGCGCCACCTGATACCGCGCCAGCCGGTTCGTCGCCACCACTCCTCGATCGAGGAAGAACTGCAACAGCCGGAACTGGACATCCGCGAACCGCTCCCGGTTCCGGGACGGGTGCTGCAACACGAAGGTGCAGACCAACGGCGCATGCCACGCCGCCATCTCGGGATCCTGGTGCTCCTGCGCGAGCGCCTCATACCAGGTGTCGACACACGGTGCCGCCGCACCACACTCGCACCCGCCCCTACCGGTCATACCTCCAGGCTAGGCCGCCCGCGATCGCAGGCGGAAGGCATGTGGATGCGCTCGTGTCTGGATGCGGCAGACGGGGCGAACCGATCAGGAATCGGATGTCGGGAGGGGCTTCGCGGGGCTGACCGGGACGGCAGCTGCGGCGTCCAGTGGTTCGGAGTCGGTGGTGATGGAGCCCACCAGGCGTTGGGCGGCGTCGGCGCGTACTCGGTCCTGGACGCCGCGGTCGGCGATACCGGCGATCAGGGTGTCGATGAGGGCGTAGCGGGCCGGGAGGTCGGATTGCGGGGCCGTCGCGGCCGCGTCGAGCAGGAACCGGTGGTCGACCCCGGTGCGGCGGGCGACCAGGAGGGCGACCACGCCGCAGGTGGCGCCGACCAGGGCGGTGAAGATGACCTCCGTCTGCGCGTCGTCGGTGAAGACGCCGAGCAGGACGGCGGCGATGTAGGTGAGTGCGCCCAGGGCGGCGAAGAGTTGGGCGAGCAGGTGACTTCGTCCGATACCGGCGGGACGGCGGCCGCGCAGGGGTGGGGCCGAAAGAATCGCTCCCACAACGGGTACCGACGCGGCTGCGATGACAGCGATCTCGATGTGCGGAGTAGCGGCGGTGGCCGGGAGGGCGGTGATGACGATGTGCACGGTGGCGCTCCTTCGATCCTGAGCCGCGACCGCAGCGTAACCGAAGCAACCAGGTCGTGGTCTTCGATTCGGGGGATGCGGGTGGGTTCGGGTTGCGATGATTCTCGGTATGGCCAGGGACCCTTGGTATGTGCGCTCGACGGTCAGCGCGGCGCTGTTGGTCGACTTCGCGGTGGAGCGGGAGATCGCGGGAGCGGTCGCGTTGGCGGGGACGGGGATCGAGGAGGCGGAGCTCACCGATCCGACGGTGGAGATCGACCTCGATCAGGAGTTCCGGATCATCCGCAACATTCTGGATGTGACCGGGGACGAGCCGGGGCTGGGGCTGATCGCCGGAATGGCGGTGCATCTGCCGGTGATCGGGAATCTCGGGGTGGCGTTGAGCGCGTGCGCGACCGTGCGGGAGATGGTGGAGATGTGGACGCGCTTCGCGGATCTGTCGTTCGCGTATGTGCGGTACGCGCTGGAGACGTCCGGGGCGCAGGTACTGGTGAGCATGGACGCCTCGAACGTTCCCGAGCAGGTGCGGCGGTTCGCGATCGAACGCGATCTCACGCTGATCCGCACGGTGCAGCGGGAGCTGTTGAGCTGGGATGTGCCCGTGCAGCGGCTGGATGTCATCCTCGGCTACTCCCCCGTCTACGAGGCGGTCGGCACGCTGCTGAACGTGCCCGAGATCCGGTTCGACGCCGACCGCACCGCGCTCGTCCTCGACGCCGCCGACCTGCGCCACCCCATGCCGCAGGCCCATCCGCTGCTGCGCGCGCAGTACGAGCGGCTCTGTGTCGAGACCATCCAGAAGCGGCACGCGCGCACCGGCCTCAGCGGGCAGGTGCGCGAACTGCTCGTCTACCGGGGCGGACTCGCGGGCCAGACGGAGGTGGCGGCCGACCTGAACATCAGCGTCCGCACCCTGCGCCGCCGACTCGCCGACGAGGGCACCAGCTTTCGCGCCCTGAGCCACGAGACCACCGGCATGCTCGCCGAGGAACTGCTCGCCCAGGGGTTCACCGTCGACACGGTGGCGCAGCGGCTGGGGTACTCCAGCATGTCTGCCTTCTCCACCGCCTTCCGCACCTGGAAAGGATTGGCCCCCGGTCGTTTCGCCCGCGAGAGTCGGCAGGAGGCCAGCAGGGGCTGACGCGGATGTGCACCGCTCACAACCGGCCGGAACCATCGCATCACGCGCTCGACGACCCACAAGCTACTGCGCCGCAACGTCGCCCGGCGCAATCCCGCCGGTGGCCTTGCGAGCTACTGATCTTCGCGGTACCGGCGGCGGCAGCCTGGGCCCGACGATGCAGCGCACTCATGGCCGACGCCGAGTCTCCTTGCAGCGGCACGCCGTGCACGGCCCGGCCATATCTACCGAACGTCCTGTGCGGTACCGATCGGCGGCAGGAGTGCGTCGAGTTCGGCGGCCGCCGTGAGCAGGGCGCGGGAGCGCGCCGTGATATCCGCGTCCCGGGCGGACAGCCCGGCCAGCACCTCGGCCCAGCGGCGCGCCCCGCGCAGTTGCGGCATGAGCGACTGGAGCGGGGCGATGCGGTAGCCCGCCAGCCGCAGCTGGTGCACGATGCGCGCGTCCCGGACATCGCCGGGCCGGTAGCTGCGCGCCGCACCGGTCGAGCCGCGCCCCGGAGTCACCAAACCCATTGCCTCCCAATGCCGCAGCGTCGACGGTCGCACGCCGAGCGCCTCGGCCAACTCCGAGATGCTCATGGCGTCGGTGGCACGCACGTCGTCGATGGACTCGTCGGCGATGGCGCGAACCGCCGCCTGCGCCAACGCGAGATCGCGGCGTTCCCGATCGAGTCGCGCGTGCGCGGCGTCCAGCAGCGCGAGGGGCTCCGATGGCGGCACCGCGTGCACCGCCCGCATGATGACCTTGGCCTCGACCGGACCCGCACCCGCCGCCAACGCCCGATAGGAGCGGGCGGCACGCACATGCGTGTCGTCGTAGACCCGGTACCCGGTGGGCGTGCGCCGCGCAGGCGGCAGCACCCCGTCGCGTTCGAGGTTGCGCACCTGCTGCACGGAGTACCCGGCCAACCGTGCCACCGCAGCGGTACGCAGACCCGCCGAGTTGCGACTTACACCGCCCTCACCTGCACTCATTACCGAAAACTCTACACAAGCGCTTCAATGCCACGCTGTAACCATGAGCATCGACGAGATCATCGCCTACATCGAAAGCCTCGGCGGCGTGCTGGCCCTGAAGCCGCAGCCCGGCGACGGCACGCCCGAGATCGCGTGGGGCGACGCGTTCTTCTACTACGCCCCCGACGGGCAGGTGCCGACCACCACCCAGCCCTTCGCCACCATCGTGACCAAGGACTATCCCGACGACACCGCGTCACAGCTGCACCGGCCGGACACCTTCCGCGTGAACATCAGCGCCGGAAAGGACGCCTTCATGCAATCGACCGGCCATTCCCCACGCGAAGCCCCCGAGGTCGACGCCAGCGTTGCCGATACGGTCCTACCCCACCCCGTGTACACCAGCGCCGCATGGCTGGCGGTGGTGAACCCGGGCCCGCGCACCGAGGCCACGGTGCGCGAACTGCTCCGCACCGCCCACGACCGCGCGCGCACCCGCTACGACCGGCGCGCCGGCTAGCGCTGCGCCCTACTTCCGGTCGCCCGCGAAGACGTCCAAACCCGCTGCCCGCAAATGGTGTTGCAGCTCGCGCGCATTGAGTTCGGCCAGATACCGGTTGTACGCGTCCATCGCGCGATCGGTATCGCTCGCGGCCGCATCGCGCGCGGGCAGCAGCCCGGCAGGAATTTCTCGAATCTCTTTGCCCGACAAGGGATTTCCTTCGGCCAGCGCCGCATCCCGCTCCATCGCCCGGAACCGGACCAGCCCCCACAGGAAGAATCCCGCGAACACCGGGAACAACAGCACATAGCCCGGATTGTCGTCGACCCCATACCCGGACCCGCGCCCCCACGCCAGCCAACCGAGCAGCAGCAACATCGCGGCCGCCGCCGACACCACGGCACCCACCAGAGTCAGTCGTCTCTTGTCCGGCACAGCGACGATGCTAGCGACCTACTACGTGAGGTAGCAGAGCACCCCTCTCCTGGCACAGCACCGCCCGGCGTTCCCCTCGGCCACCTCGGCACATTCGGTCAGCGGCCAAGTCAGCGCGGTCGATTCTCAGGCTACTCCGGGCCACCCAGCTCGATCGGCCGGTACGCCAGCGCTCTATCCACAATCTGCTCGGGGGTCAGGGGAGGCTCGGAGAAGTCCCAGAAGATGTAGTCGGAAATACGTGGGTCCGCCAGCGTATTCGTCAGCCGAGTGAGCCATTCGTCCAACTGTTCATCGCTACCTTCGGCATTCGCTATGCGCGCGACGAGTTCGACGAGCTGCCCACGATCCAGGTCGGCCATATCGACTCCTTCCTGCCGGACCCGACACGCAATGCGCGTCTACAGGATAGGGTCCGGCTCGGCGACACCGACTGGACGTTCTCACCCATCGCGCCCACGATCAATTCGGTATGACGATGGGACAGGACATGGCGCCCACGGCACAGGCGAGCGAGGTGAGGAGGTTCTGCATCACGTCGGCGGAACCGGTGCCGATGGAACTGCTGCCGGTGCCGGTGGTTTCCGCGGTGGCGGAACCGGCCGCGGTGACGATTCCGGTGGCGACGGCGAGGGTGGCGACAGTTATGCGCAGTGTTCGGGTTCGGCGGATCATGGCTGAATCGTATGGTGGGGCAGTCGAATTCGGCTGCCCCCAAATGCGGGGTCTCGATCGTTTCGTCGATGCCTATTGTCACCACGGCACCATTCCGTCACGGCTCACGAACGAGCCGGAGGCGGCGTCGATTGTCCGCATCGCGGCCGCCACCACCGGTTCGGCGCCCTGTGCGGCGGTGAGTGGCGCTTGGGCGCGGTTGATGGGTGAGAAGTCGGTCTGCACGAAACCCGGATCGACGGAGACGCCCGTGATGCCGGTGTCCGCGAGGACCTTCGACAGGGTGATGGTCAGAGCCGCCGCGCCGCGGCTACCGCCGCTTGCTCCGAGCGCCCGGTCACGATGACCGTGCACCCCGCCAGGCCCAACCTAGCACCACACGGCACCGGCGGAAATCCGCCGTGGCATTCCGCGCACCCGGCGGCCACCTCAGCCTGCGGTCGCCAGCACCCGCCACACCTTTCTGGAACGCGAACGAACCTGCGGAGCCGCGTACTCGATGCGCCGACGCGCTTCGGTCGCACTGATGCGCAACAGATCGGTCAGCAACTCCACGGTGTCCCGATAGCCGGTATCCGCGGCGAGCCCACGGCGCTCGGCCTCGGCGACGGCGGCGCGCATGGCGGCGTCCAGTCGCCTCCGGCGGCGTTCGGTTTCGACGAGGGTGCGCAGCAGGTCGACATCGGCCAGGTCCGGCCATCCTGGTGCTGGAGCATTCGGCGCCAGCGCGGTCGAATGTGTGGTCACCTGACACAGCCTACCGCACGATAGAACATATGTTCGAGAAACGCGGCGGATGCTCAGGCGAGTACGGCGATGTCCAAGCCGCGCAGCCGGTCGGGCTCGGCGATCACTTCGTATTCGGTGATGTGAGTCCCTTCGACCTGGAAGCGCAGGACCAGGGTGAGGCGACCTCGCGGAGCGACCACGGCGCCGACCGTTCCGTCGATGAGGGCGGGTTCGGCGAACGCGGCGCGACGGCCGAATCGGGCGATATCCTCGGTGACGCGGGTGATGCCGTGCGCGGTGAGCGGGGTGCCGGTGGGAACGGCCGCGGCGTCGGCGCGGCGGACAACGTCGGGAGCCAGGATCTCGAGCAGCGCTTCGACATCGCCGGTATGGGCGGCGTCCAGGAACGCCTCGACCACGCGGCGGTGCCGGGCGAGATCCACGCTGGAAACCGCGGGGTTGCCCCGGACGCGTCGACGGGCGCGGCTGGCGAGCTGTTTGGCGGCCGCCGGTGTGCGGTCGACGACCGCGGCGATCTGGTCGAACGGCACCGCGAAGACGTCGTGCAGCACGAAAGCCACCCGTTCGGCGGGCGACAGCCGATCCAGCACCACCAGCAGGGCACGGCTGACCGAGTCCGCCCGCACCGCCGCCTGTTCCGGGTCGTGGGTGGTGTCCCGTAGGTCGGAGGAAACGTCGTCGAGTGGGCGGTCGGGATGGGCGGCGCGGGAACGCAAGTGGTCCAGGCAGATTCGCGAGATCACCGTGGTCAGCCAGGCGGGTAGGTTCGCCACCTCGGCGGGGTCGGTGCGGTGCAGGCGCAACCACGTGTCCTGGACCGCGTCCTCCGCCGCGGCCCATGAGCCGAGCATGCGATAGCCGACGGCGCACAGGTGCGGGCGCTGTGCTTCGAACTGCCTCGCCAGCTCGCCTCGATCGGACATCGGTCACCTTTCCTCACGCTCGTTCGTCTACTGCACGAGTCCCTTTCATCGGGGAGAGCAGCGAACCGAGGAGATGTCCCATGTCTACCGCAGCCATCATCGTGTCCGCACTGGCGGCCCTGGCAGCACTCGTCGCGGCCGGTATCGACATAATCCGGACCGACTGGGTAGCAGGCAACATGGCCCGCTACGGCGTGCCGCGCAACTGGCTGCCGGGGTTGGCGGGCGCCAAGGCCGTGGGCGGAGTGGGGCTGCTGATCGGCTTGGCAGCGCAGCCTCTGGCACTAGCGGCGGCCGCCGGTTTGGCGGTGTACTTCGTACTGGCACTCGCGACCGTAGTGCGTGCCCGCGCGTGGTCGGACGTCGGCTACCCGCTGCCCTATCTGGCGCTCGCGGTGGCCGCGCTGGCACTGCAACTCGCCTGACTGTCCTCGCCATGACGAGTGACCCGCACGACATCAACACGGAACCGCGAGAGTTCGGTTCGGACGCCGAGACTTTCAGGCTCCCGCTGGCTATGCCGGGGACAGCGCGCGCGGTTCGAGGCGGCCGGTGGCGGCGAGCAGGAGATCACCGAGGGAGGCGCGGTCCCAGTCCTCGGCGCTGAGCCCGGCGAGGAAGTTCCGCCAGGGACAGGCGCTCGTCGCGCCCCCAGCGCCGGATCAGTTCGGTTTTCACAGGTAACTCCCGGTTCGGACGGACGATTATCCGTAGTGACGGCGTGCGTCACCGATATTCATCGGACCCGGACGTGAACGGGTGGTGACCGCCCGTGGTCGAAGACGCGATCAGTGCGCGGGCGCCGACGCGGACCGCTAGGGTTCTCGGCGGGCCGCAGCGGTCCACCGGGCACGAATAACGAAGGGACGGCGGGGATGTCGGAAGCATCGGTCGAGGTGCTCCTGGACGACTTCGAGGACAAGGGCAACTGGGAACTCGGCGGTGCGGGCGCGGAGCGGACGCATCTGACCACCTTCGCGGAGGGAGCGCCCAACAAGGAGTTGGCATCCTTCGCCGACGGCGCCGCCGGACGCGACTACCGGGCGCTGGTGCTCTTGATCCGCCGGGCCGCCGACGACTTCGAGGTGGACCTGGTCGCCAGGGCCGGTCGGCCGTTCACCATCGCGGGTGAGCTCACCGCCCTGCGGTTGTGGGTGCGTTCCCCGCACGCCGCCATCCGCGTGGACGCCCGGCTGGAATCCGTGCAGGGCGCGGCGCGAGCGCAGTTCACCAATGTGCCCGCGAGCGGCGAGTGGCAGCATGTGGAACTCGAGGTGCCGCCTATGACGGACGCCAGCCTGACGGGCCTGCGGGTGCGACTCGTGCACGTGGTCAAGCAGCAGGGCGAGGTCATGATCCTGCTCGACGACCTCACCGCCACCACGACCCGCTGAGTAACCCTGAACGATCAGGTCGTAGACGCGCGCCGCGCCGTCGACCAACTCGCTCATCATGGACCGGGTCGGCCGCCGGCAGCACAACCGACCCGAGAGCACGGCCTACCACCGGCCCCCGGCGACGACGCCCGCGTCCGCCGGAACGGGCGGCCGGGTGCGCGAACGGGCGCACGCGACTACGCCGTGCGAGTACGCGGCCGACCACAGCGGCGGGCACGGTGACGGCTACCGTTGCGGGGTGCCACCTCGCCCCCGCCTCCCGCGATTGCCGCAGCTCACCCCGCCGCACGACGCGCGGCGCGGCTACGCGCAGCACGAGGTGCTGAACGAGTTGCGCCGGCTGATCCTGGAGGGAAACCTGCCGCCCGGCACCGGGATGCCGCTCGGAGAGCTGGCGCGGGAGTTCGGAACCAGCGCGATTCCGGTGCGCGAATCACTGCAAACCCTGATCGGTGAGGGGCTCATCGAGCACAAGCCGAACCTCGGGTATCGCGTCACGCAGTTGACCGCCGCGGAGTTGCGGGAGCTGTACCTGGTGCGCGAACGCCTGGAGTCCACGGCGCTGCTGGCGGCGGTTCCGCGCGCCACCGCCGCGGACCACCGGGCGGCGCGGGAGTCGCACGACCGCATGGAGCGGGCGGTGCTCACCGAGAACGCGGTCGCCTACCACCGCGAGACCAGGGAATTCCACCTCGCCCTGGTGCGGCCGTCGGGGATGCCGCGCCTGGTACACATGTTGGAGTACGCCTGGAACATCACCGAGCCGGTGCAGCCCATGGTGCACGTGACCACCGCCGATCGGGTGGTGCTGCACGCCGACCACCGACGGCAGCTGGACGCCTTCCTGGCCCGCGATGCCGAGGCGTTGCTGGCGGCAACCGCGCAGCACCATGCGCGCATGACCGGGGTGCTGGATCAGCTGCCGACGACCAGCGGCTTGCTGGCCGCCGATTCGGACGCCGTAAAAGATATATAGTTTTCGCAACACCCGGGCAATACCCACTCGATAGCGTCGCGCAAATGCCTTTTCCCGCCCGTGAGCGGGACTTCACGATCGGATGTGCGACCATGACCGACACTGTTGTGTCGCCGAGGACCGAGGCGGCCCCGGCGACCACCGCGCCGGCATACGATCCCCGACTCACCAACGAGGATCTCGCCCCGCTGAAAAACCAGACCTGGAGCACCTACAACATCTTCGCGTTCTGGATGTCGGACGTGCACAGCGTCGGCGGATACGTCACCGCGGGCAGCCTGTTCGCCCTCGGTCTGCACAGCTGGCAGGTGCTGGTGGCGCTGGTCGTCGGCATCACCATCGTGTACGGGCTGTGCAATCTGGTCGCCAAGCCCAGCCAGATCACCGGCGTGCCCTACCCGGTGATCTGTCGCAGCGCCTTCGGCGTGCTCGGCGCGAATATCCCGGCCATCATCCGCGGCCTGATCGCGGTTGCCTGGTACGGCATCCAGACCTTCCTGGCCTCGGCGGCCCTGGACGTGGTGCTGATCAAACTGTTCCCGGGACTTGCCCCGTACGCGGTGGTCGGGGATTACGGCTTCGCGGGCCTGTCCGCCCTGGGCTGGGGCAGCTTCCTGCTGCTGTGGGTGTTGCAGGCGGCGGTGTTCTGGCGCGGCATGGAGTCCATTCGCAAGTTCATCGACTTCTGCGGCCCGGCCGTCTACGTGGTCATGTTCGTGTTGTGCGGTTACCTCATCTGGAAGGCCGGGTGGAGCGCCATCGACCTGAACCTGGGCGCGGTCACGCTGTCCGGCTGGGAGGCGGTGCCGGTCATGCTGGGCGCGATCGCGCTGGTGGTGTCGTACTTCTCCGGACCGATGCTCAACTTCGGCGACTTCTCGCGCTACGGCCGCAGCTTCGCCGCCGTCAAGCGCGGCAACCTGCTGGGCCTGCCGCTGAACTTCCTGGTGTTCTCGCTGCTCGTGGTGATCACCGCCGGGTTGACGCTGCCGGTGTACGGCGAACTCATCACCGACCCGGTCGCGACCGTGGCCCGCATCGACAACACCTTCGCGATCGTGCTGGGCGCGCTCACCTTCAGCATCGCCACCATCGGCATCAATATCGTCGCCAACTTCATCTCCCCCGCCTTCGACTTCTCCAACGTCGATCCGCAGCGCATCAGCTGGCGGGCGGGCGGCATGATCGCGGCCGTCGGTTCGGTGCTCATCACGCCGTGGAACCTGTACAACAACCCGGAGGTCATCCACTACACGCTGGAGACCCTGGGCGCGTTCATCGGCCCGCTGTTCGGCGTGCTCATCGCCGACTACTACCTGGTGCGCAAGCAGCGGGTGATCGTCGACGACCTGTTCACCATGGCGAAGACCGGAACCTACTGGTACCGCAAGGGATACAACCCGGCCGCCGTGCTGGCCACCGCGATCGGCGCGGCGGTGGCCGTATTCCCGGTGCTCACCTCCGGTGATATCACGGGTATGTACACCGCCGCCCAGTACAGCTGGTTCATCGGCTGCGCACTCGGGCTCGTCTGCTACCACCTGCTGGCCACGCGCGGGCCACTGAAGCTACCCGCGCCCGAAACTCGGTGAGGGATATGCGCATTCGTGTGATCAACCCCAATACGACGGCCGCCATGACGGCGGTGATCGAGCAGGCCGCCCGCGCGGTGGTCGCGCCCGGCACCGTGGTGGAGGGGATCACGCCGAGCATGGGTCCAGCCTCCATCGAATCGCATTACGACGAGGCGTTGGCCGTACCCGGCGTGCTGGCCGAGATCGCGCGCGGGGAGCAGCTGGGCGTGGACGGGTATGTGCTGGCCTGCTTCGGCGACCCGGGGCTGGACGCGGCGCGGGAGTTGGCGCGCGGACCGGTGATCGGCATCGCCGAGGCAGCCATGCACGCGGCCAGCCATCTCGGGCGCGGGTTCAGCGTGGTCACCACGCTGGCGCGCACCGCGGGGCGGGCCCATGATCTGGCGGAACGCTATGGGATGGCGCGGTTCTGCCTCGGCGTGCACGCCTGTGAGATCCCGGTGCTGGAACTCGAGGATCCCAAGGCGCGCACCGTGATCGCCGACGCCTGCCGGGAGGCGGTGCACGCCGACGGGTCCGATGCCATCGTGCTCGGCTGCGCCGGGATGGCGGATCTGTGCGAGTACCTCACCGAGGAAGTGGGCGTACCGGTGGTGGACGGGGTCGGCGCGGCGACACTGACCGTGCAGTCGCTGGTCACCATGGGGTTGCGCAAATCCGGCCGCGGCGAGTTCGCGGCCCCGCTGCCCAAACGCTATATCGGCCTGCTCGCCGAATTCGGAACCGACGGAAAGGACAAGCGCCTGTGACCCTGCCACCGGATGTGCTGGCTGGGATCGAATCCCGACTCGAGGCGGTTGATGCGCGGTTGGCGCGGCACTACCCGGGGGACCGCCCCGGGCAGCCGATCCACACCGCCTACATCGGTGCCGCCGACGCCACCGTCGACCTGCCGCGCCGCTGGGGCGCGGCGGCCATCGAACTGGGTGAGAAGCATCGCGAACTGCTGACCGGACTGGCCGGGCACGACGTGGTGGAACTGGTGCTGGACCGGCTGCGGGAGCGGCCGATTCAGGATCTGCGCCTGGATTTCGAGGACGGCTACGGCACCCGCGGCGACGAGATCGAGGATCGGGACGCGTCGCGCGCCGGGGAGATCCTGCGGGAGCTGCCCCCGCAGGTGTACTCGCGCGGCATTCGGATCAAGGGTCTGACCACCCTGGAGTGGGCGCGGGCCGTGCGCACCCTGGAGCGGGTGCTCGACGGGGCGGGCGGGGTGCCGTCGGGTTTCGTGTTCACCATTCCCAAGATTCGCGACGCCGACCAGGTGGACACCGCCGTCCTGCTCTGCGATGCCATCGAATCCGCGCACGGATTGCCCTCGGGTGCACTGAAGTTCGAGCTCCAGATCGAGAGCCCGCAGGCGGTGATCGCCTCCGACGGCACCGCCACGGTGGCTCGGGCGATCCACCGCGCCGCCGGACGCTGCACCGGATTGCATTACGGCACCTACGACTACAGCGCCGCCTGCGGTATCGCACCGCAGTTCCAGTCGCTGGAACATCCGGTGGCCGATCACGCCAAGGCCGTCATGCAGGCCGCCGCCGCGCAGACCGGGGTGTGGGTGTGCGACGGCTCCACCCAGGTGCTGCCGCTGGGCACCGACGACGAAGTGCGCGAGGCGCTCTCGCGGCACTACCGGCTCGTCACGCGCTCGCTGGAGCGCGGCTACTACCAGGGCTGGGATATGGGTGCCGGACATCTGGTCACCCGCTGGCTGGCCACCTTCGCGTTCTACCGCACCGCGCTCGGCGTCGCCGCACCGCGCATCGGCCGCTACCTGGACCGCCAGGGCGGGGCCGTGGTGGACGAGCCCGCCACCGCACAGGCGCTGGCCACCGTGGTGCTGCGCGGACTCGACTGCGGCGCGTTCACCCCCGCCGAGGTCACCGCGCTGGTCCCCCGCGCCACCGTCGACGTCCTGCACCAACTGCGAGAAAGGAAGATGCCGACCCTATGACCGGCACGACCCCTGATTTCACGCTGCTCCCGGATCTGGCCCTGCGCACCCTCGGCGGCGCCGTGGTGTGGGCCAATGACGAATCCTTTGCGGAGAAGGAGAATCTCATCCGTCCGGAGGAGTCCACCTACTCCCCCGCCACCTTCGGCCACAAGGGACAGGTCTACGACGGCTGGGAGACCCGGCGGCGCCGCGGCGACCTGGGCGCGCATCCGGACGGCGACGACTGCGATACCGCCATCGTGCGCCTCGGCGTGCCCGGCGTGATCCACGGAGTGGTGGTCGACACCGCCTGGTTCAAGGGCAACTACCCGCCCGAGGTGTCCGTCGAGGCCATTGCGGTGGAAGGGTATCCGTCCACCGACGAGCTGGTCGCCAGGGACGACTGGACCACCCTGGTGCGGCGGGCGAAGGTCGAGGGCGACAGCCGCAACCCGTTCTCCGTCGATTCGCGCAAGCGTTGGACGCATGTGCGGCTGCGCATGTTCCCCGACGGCGGCGTGGCCCGGTTGCGCGTGCACGGTGAAGCGAAACCCGATCTGCGGCTGCTGGATTCGGGACAGTTCGACCTGGCGGCACTGGAGAACGGCGGGCTGGTGGCCGACTGCTCCAACCGCTTCTACTCACATCCGCAGAACATTCTGATGCCCGGCCGGGCGCGGGTCATGGGTGACGGCTGGGAGACCGCGCGCCGCCGTAACCGCGACAACGACTGGGTGCGAGTACGGCTGGCCGGGGAGGGTGTGCTCACCATGGCCGAGATCGACACCTCCTACTTCGTGTTCAACAGCCCGGGCGCGGCCTCCCTCACCGGAATTCGCGCCGACGGCGGCGAGGTCGAGCTGCTGCCGCGCACGGTGCTGCGCCCCGACACCCGGCACCGCTTCGCCATCGGCTCCGAGGCGGCGGTGACCGAGGTGCGCCTGGATGCCTACCCCGACGGCGGCCTGGCCCGGCTGCGGCTGGTGGGCACCCTGACCGAGGATGCCCGCGCACGGCTGCGGGCCGAATACGAGGAGTTGTCGTGACCGAATTCGACACCTACCCGCGGGATATGGTCGGCTACGGCCCCAACCCGCCGCATCCGCAATGGCCGGGCGAGGCGAATATCGCGGTGCAGTTCGTGCTCAACTACGAGGAGGGCGGCGAGAACTGTGTCCTGGACGGCGACGAGGGATCGGAGACGTTCCTCTCCGATATCGTTCCGGCGCAGTCGTTCCCGGACCGGCACCTGAGCATGGAGTCGCTCTACGAGTACGGCTCCCGCGCCGGACTGTGGCGAGTGCTGCGCGCCTTCGAACGGCGCGATATCCCGCTCACCATCTTCGGGGTGGCCCGGGCGCTGGAACGCAATCCCGAGGCAGTGGCGGCGTTCCAGCGCAACGGGTACGAGATCGCCTGCCACGGGCTGCGCTGGATCTCCTACCAGACGATCGACCGCGAGACCGAGCGCAAGCATATGGCGGAGGCGGTGGAGATCATCACCCGCCTGTTCGGTGAACCGCCGCGCGGCTGGTACACCGGACGCGATTCGCCGCACACCCGGGAACTGGTCGTCGAGCACGGCGGATTCGTCTACGACTCCGACTCCTACGCCGACGACCTGCCGTACTGGGTGCGGGTCGGCGACACCGATCAGCTGGTGCTGCCGTACACGCTGGAAGCCAATGACATGCGCTTCTCGTCGGCGGCCGGATTCGCCAACGGGGACGAGTTCTACGCCTATCTGCGGGACGCGTTCGACGTGCTGTACGCCGAGGGGATGGCGGGGGCACCGAAGATGCTGTCCGTCGGACTGCACTGCCGACTCGCGGGGCGGCCCGCGCGGGCGGCGGCGCTGGAGCGGTTCCTGGACTACGTGCAGTCGCACGAGAAGGTGTGGTTGGCGCGGCGGATCGATATCGCCGAGCACTGGCGCAGGGTGCATCCGGCCCGCTGAGCGCGGAACTCCGGTGTACTCGTGAACCGGTGGTGGCTCGATAGTCGGACTCGGCGGCCAGGGGCTCGATCCGCAGGACCGGAACCCCGGGATCGCGGGGCCGCTGGGAGTCGAAGACCGGCGGCCCTAAGGATCGGGGGTTCAGGACCGGGGAGTCGCGCTGGGGCGGAGGGTGCTGCGCTTGCCCACCCTGCGCCCCTGGCGCAGACTGCCCAAGCGCAGCGGTGCGGACAGGAGTGCGCCCGCCCGGCGACAGCGCTCGGGGCATTCGCCCAGGGTGCTCAGCCGCCCTGGCGCTCCAGTTTCTCCAGCTCCACTGCGCGGCGCATGATTTCGCGGGCGCGGGAGCGGTCGCCCGCGTAGTCGTAGGCGCGGGCCACCCGGTAGCACGTGCGCCAGTTGTCCGGGTCAGCCTCCCATTCGGCTTTCACCTGGGCGAAGAGCTGGTCGGCGGCGTCGCGCTGAATGCGGCCGGAGGGTCGCCGCGGCAGGTCGGAGACGTCCAGTTCCCGGCCGTCCTCGGCCATGCGGCGGGCCAGGCGCTGATGGTCGAGGGCGGCCCGGACCGAGCTGTAGACGATCCAGACGCCGACGATCGGCAGAATCAGCACGCCGACGCCGATGCCGATGGCCGCCAGGTCGCCGGATCCGAGCAGGCTGAGCGCGATCCGCCCGAGCAGCAGGAAGTAGAACCCCAGCGCGACCACCAGGAAGACGATCAGCGCGATGGTCCGCAGCGACCGGTTGCCGCCGGTATCGCTCACGACCGCGCCTCCCTGCCAGCCGGCACCGCCATCCGCGAAGCACGCCGTGTCATCGGCGCACTCGCAAACTCCAGCACGGCCACACCGCGCCGCTTGCCGCCGCCCACCATGCGGGAGGCACGCTGTGCCACCGGCCCACTCACAAATCCCCGCACGGCCACACCGCGCCGCTTGCCACCGCCCACCATGCGGGAGGCACGCTGTGCCACCGGCCCACTCACAAATCCCCGCACGGCCGCACCGCGCCGCTTGCCACCGCCCACCATGCGGGAAGCGCGCTGCGCCACCGGTCCACTCGCAAACTCCAGCACGGCCACACCGCGCCGCTTGCCGCCGCCGTACGCGCGGCACGCTGTCATGGCGAGCCGGCTCACAGGTCCAGCAGCGGGTCGATGCCCACGGTCAGGCCGGGGCGGTGTGGGGTCTTGCGGACGCCCAGCAGTACGCCCGGTGCGAAGGAGGTGCGGTCGATGGAGTCGTGGCGGATGGTGAGAGTCTCGCCCTGGGTGCCGAACAGTACCTCCTGATGGGCGACCAGTCCGGCGAGGCGGACCGAGTGCACCCGCACCCCGTCCACATCCGCGCCGCGCGCGCCCTCGAGTTCGGTGGTGGTGGCGTCGGGGCTGCGTCCGACCCCGGCCTTCTCGCGTGCGGCGGCGATCAGCCCGGCCGTGCGGTAGGCGGTGCCCGACGGCGCGTCGGCCTTGTTGGGGTGGTGCAGTTCGATGACCTCGACGGAGTCGAAGAACCGCGCCGCCTGCTCGGCGAACCGCATGGACAGCACCGCGCCGATGGCGAAGTTCGGCGCGATGAGCACGCCCACCTCCGGGTTCTGCGCCAGCCACCCGCGCACCTCGTCGAGCCGCGCGGCATCGAAGCCGGTGGTGCCGACCACGGCGTGGATCCCGTGCTCGACCAGCCACCGCAGATTCGGCATCACCACGTCGGGGTGGGTGAAGTCGACCACGACCTGCGTCCCGGACTCGGCGAACGCGTCCAGTGCGTCCCCCTTGTCCACCCGCGCGACCAGTTCCAGATCATCGGCCGCCTCGACCGCCGCGCAGATCGCCTGCCCGACCTTGCCCTGCGCCCCGAGCACACCCACCCGGATCCGGTTCGTGGTCACCTGTTCTCCTCACCCGTCGTTCGGCAGTCGCCAGTGAGCCTACTGCGCCCACCGAGCACCGCCGGACCCCCGGTGGGATGCGTCCCCCTCCACGTCACCGAGTACGGCACCGTGCAGCCCGCGCGCCGATCGGGTCCACGGATCGACGATCGGCACGCCGGTCACTTCGAAGTCCCGCACATTGCGGGTCACAATCGTGAGCCCGTGAGATTCGGCGGTCGCGGCGATGAGTCCGTCGACCGGGTCGACGCAGCGGCCCAGCACGTCCACCCGGGCCCGCAATCGTCCCCACGCCAGCGCGACGACCTCGTCGATCGGTAGCAGCCGACCCGCGAAACGATCCGGCACCTCCTCCGTCAACCATGCGGACAGCCGCTCCCGCCGTCTGCCGTCCGGCAGTCTGTCGACGCCCCTACGCAATTCACCGAGCGTCACGACGCTGAGGAATGTGCGGTCCTCGTCGATCGAGTCGAGCCAGTCGGCCAGCCCTCGATTCGGTTGGGGCTTCACCCATTCCGATACCGCGTTGGTGTCGAGGAGAAAATTCACAGCCGGACGTCCCGGTGGTGGGAATCACTGCGCTCGCGCTCGATCACCACCCCGGAGTCGCGTAGCGGCGATTCGGCGAAGAACTGAGCCAGGCTACCGGTGCGCGCACTCTTCCGACGCCACTCGTCCACCGGCACCACGACGGCCACCTCACGTCCGCGCCTGCTGATCACCTGCGGTCCCTCCCGTTCGACCTTGTCGATCAATTCGGACAGCTTGGCTTTGGCCTCCGCCAGCGGCCACGCGACGTCCATGCGGGTTCGTCGAGCCTCGTCCACCATCTGACCACCTCCCACATCCAGGCTAGTCAAACTAGTCACTTCGGTCCATAGCCGATCCGAATGATCAGCATTCGGCGTCCAGACGTCAGTCGAAGACGATGATCTGGCGCAAGGCGTGGCCGGAGGCCAGTTCGTCCATGCCCTGATTCACGTCCTCGAGGCGGATGCGGGCGGAGATGAGGCGTTCCACCGGGAGGCTGCCCTCTCGCCACATGCGCACGTACTCGGGGATGTCTCGGGACGGCACGGCGGAGCCGAGGTAGCTGCCGACGATGGAGCGGCCCTGGGCGACCAGTCCGAGCGGGGAGATGGTGGCGGTCGCGTCCGGGGCGGGCAGGCCGACGGTCACCGTGGTGCCGCCGGGAGCCGTTGCGGCGACGGCGGTTTCGAAGGCGCGGACATTGCCCGCCGCTTCGATGACGATCTCGGCCTGGATGCCCTCGGCGGCGACCTTGGCCGGGGTGTAAGCGGCCGTCGCGCCGAATTCCGTGGCGAGCTTCAACTTCTCGGGCACGGTGTCGACGGCGATCACATCGCGTCCGGTGCCCTCCCGCAGCGCGGCGGCCACCAGTACGGCCGCCATGCCGACCCCGCCGAGCCCGACCACCATGATGCGGTCGGCCGGTCCCGGCTTGGCCGAATTCAGCAGCGCCCCACCGCCGGTCAGCACGGCGCAGCCCAGCACGGCCGCCACGTCGGCGGGCACGTCGTCGTCGACCGGCACCACCGAACGGCTGTCGACCACGGCATGGGTGGCGAAGCCGGACACTCCGAGATGGTGGTGCACCTCGCCGCCGTCGCGCAGCAGTCGCCGCCCACCCGCGAGCAGTTCGCCCGCATTGTTGGCGAGGCTGCCCGGCAGACACGGGGTGCGCCCCTCGGTGGCGCATCCGGCGCACTCCCCGCAGCGCGGCAGGAAGGTCATGACCACCCGCTGGCCGACGCGCAGCGCGCTCTCCCCCGGCCCCACCGCCTCGATCCGCCCGGCCGCCTCGTGGCCGAGCAGCATGGGCACCGGCCGCACCCGGTTGCCGTCCACCACCGACAGGTCCGAATGGCACAGTCCGGCGGCCTCGATCCGGACCAGCAATTCGCCCGCTCCGGGCTCGGCCAGGTCGAGTTCGCTCACGGTTATCGGCTGGGACCGCTCGTAGGGCGGCTCCGCGCCGATCCGCTCCAGTACTGCACCACGAATCCTCATGGGCCAGACGGTACCCAATTTTCCCCCTTCCGGAACGACCCGAAGCCTGCTTCTATTGTCCCAGACACCAGGAGGCGACCATGAGCAGAGTCCAGACGTCCAGCCGGGCGCTCAACCATGTGGTGACCGATTTCTTCGGGCAGGTCGCCCGCGCCTACGACAGTGCGACGCTGCAACGCCTCGTGTACCGGCCGCCGCAGGATCAGGTGGTGGCCGAACTGCGCGCCGCCGGTTCCCGCCGGATCGCCGATATCGGCTGCGGCACCGGCATTCTCACCGATCGCATCGAGCGCGAACTGCACCCCGAGGTGGTGTACGGGGTGGACGCCTCGGCGGGCATGCTCGCCCGGGCCGGGCGGCGTTCCACCGCGGTGCGCTGGGTACGCGGCCCGGCCGAGCGGTTGCCGCTGGCCGACGGCGAACTCGACGCGGTGGTCACCACCAGTGCCTTCCATTTCTTCGACCATCCGGCGGCGCTGCGCGAATTCCACCGGGTGCTCGCGCCCGGCGGTCTGGTGGCCATCGCCACCGTGCATCCGTCCGCCCCGGCCAGCCGACCCCTACAGCGGCTCACCCGCAGCCCGAAGTTCCCGGCGCACGCGCCCTCGCCGCAGGAGACGCGAAAGCTGCTGGAGCGAGCCGGTTTCGAGGTGACCGATCAGCGCAAGGTGCACCGGCCGCCGCTGCCGGACTTCCTGATTCCCGATGTGATCACGGTGGCTCGCCGCCGCTGACCGGTCATCCGATGCGGCGCGCCCGCATATCGCCGGGCACCGGCGCTTCCCGCACGGTGCCGTCGGGCTGCGCGTACACCATGGAACCGCCGCCGGTGTAGATGCCGACCAGCACCGGTCCGCGGGCGCGGAAATCACTGAAGACCAGGTCACCGGGTGCGACCCTGCTCGCGGGCACCTCCGTGCCCACCTCCCACTGCTGTTCCACCGTAGTCGGCAGGGTGATGCTGCCGCCGCTGGCCGCCGAAACGGCCGCGGCGGTGAAGCCCGCTTCGTCGAACCCACCGGCGGACGGCCCCTGCGGGCCACCGCCGCCGAAGACGTAGGGGGTGCCGACCCAGTCGTGCGCGGCCTCCACGATCTGCGGACCCAGATCCGCGTCCGGATCGGGGACGAAGCGTCCGGCACTGCCCATACTGCGGAATCCCGCCTCCGCGGCCAGGATTCGCGCCACGTAGGGGCGGGTCTCGGTGTAGTGCGCGGCGTACTGGTTGGGCATGCCGCCCGAGGCCAGCACGGCTCCCTCACCGGCGTTGTAGGCGGCCAGCGTCAGCGCCGTGACGTCACCGGCCACCGTGCCCTGGTCGATCCAGCCCTGCACCTTGTCCGCGAGCGCGCACATGTAGCGGCCCTGACCGATGATGGCGTCGCCGTCGTCCCACACGCTGGCCACGCCGTTGCCGTCGGCGTCGATGACGTAGGGCTGGCCGTCCGGTGCGGCCGAGACCGCGGTGCCGGGCATGAACTGCGCCAAACCCTGTGCGCCCGCCGGAGATACGGCGCCGCGCCGGAAGCCGGATTCGGCCTGGCCCTGCGCGGCCAGCAGCGAGGCGCTGATCTGCGGGCACAGCGACCCGGCGCGCCGGTACCAGATCTCGAGCTCCGGCGGCACCTTGCCGCTGGCGAGATTGCCGCCCGGGCTGCCGAAACCGTTGTCGCAGAACACCGAGACCAGATCCTCGAGCGACGGCATGGCACCGCCCGACAGCCACGGCATCGGGTCCACCGCCCGCCCACCGGTCATGCGGCCGCCGGGGACGAGTTCGAAATGCAGGTGCGGTCCGGTGGATTCACCGGCATTGCCGACGTCGGCGATGTGCTGTCCGGCGCGCACGACATCGCCCACCTTCACATAGATCTGCGGCAGGTACATATGTCCGTAGACGGTGGAGTAGCGGTTCCCCTTCGCGTCGAGGTGGTCGATCACCACCCAGCCGCCGAAACCGGAGGCCGGTCCCGCGGCCACCACGCGGCCGTCGGCCGCGGCGAAGATGGGAGTGCCGGAGGGGGCGGCCAGGTCGACGCCGTGGTGGCCGCCGCCGCGCGAACCGAAGACATCGGACACGGTGTAGGAGTTCGCCGCGAGCGGGAAGCTGCGAGAGCCATTGGGGCGCAGACCGCCCGCCTCGTTGACCGGACCGGGCATGGCCGCCAGCGAAACGGTCGGGTCGCCGAGGGCCGGAGTGGTCGCCTGTTCCTTCACGGTGACCTGCACCCGGTCCATATGGTTGAGTTCGTCGCTGCCGCGATCCGCGAGCGGCGTCCAGCGCACGCCCGCCGCCGTGTCGGGGGTCCAGCTGCGCTGTTTCCAGATCACGTACTCCACACCGAAATTCGCGGCGTTCTCCTGGAGGAAGGCGACGATGGCGTCCCCCTTGGCCTGACCGATGCCATCGGAGCCCACGATGAATTCCACCGCGCGTCCGCTCGCATGATCGGGATAGGCGCTGTCGTCCACGCGTCCGCGCATATCCATCATGCCGAACCGGGCCACCACGCAGCGCAGCGCGCGCAGCGCCCCCTCCTGCAGGCCGACCTCGGCCGGTGCACCGGTGGCCGGGCAATTCGGTTCCGTCGCAGCGCGTGTCGTGGTGGCAATGGCGGGCATACCGGGGGCGCAGGCGTCGTCGCTGGCGGGCAGGACGATCACCAGCAGCAGGGTGACCAGTGCCAGCACCGTGCCGCCCGCGATCATCGCCAGGCGAGAGCCCGTCACGCGAGGGCGCTCCCGGCCGGTGCGGTGAGCGGACCGACCACGACCGCCGGAACAGGTGCGCCGACCGCCGATGCGGTGGACTGCACTGAGCGAGGCATCGGTCATGCTCCTTCGGCGCGAACGGGTCGGGCGTGATCGGCACAGATCGCGAGGTCATTCTGCCATGCCCGGAGCGAGGACGGCGGTATCTCCCGGGAGTGTTCACCGCGCGGTCCGGTGCACGGACGCACGATGCTGACCGGTGGCTCGGGGCGGCGACAGCTCGATCTCCGCCCAAAACGAACTGGACGGCGCAGGATGGAGGGTATGCGCGGAATCCCCCCGTTCGGCACCGTGTCCGCGACTGCGGCACCGCGCTCCGGCGACCGGTGCCGGGGCTACGGCGGACAGCACCACAGCTCCAGCGAACAACACCACAGCTCCAGCGAACAACACCACAGCTCCAGCGAACAACACCACAGCTCCAGCGGACAGCACCGCAACTCCAGCAAGCAACACCACAGCTCCAGCGAACAACACCGCAACTCCAACGAACAGCACCACAGCTCCAGCGAACAACACCGCAACTCCAACGAACAGCAGCGGAGCTACGGCGAACAGCGCTGGGGCTGCGGCCGGTCACGTTGGCGGACAGGGACTTCGGTGCCACTGCGCGTGATCGCGGCGGGTCTCCTCGCGCTGGGCGCGGTCACGGCCTGCGGGGACGGTGCGGACCGCTCCGGTGATTCGCGGGTCGTCGCCACGTCGCTCGCGCCCAGCAGTTCCTCGGGAGTGCCGGATCTGGACGCGGGACAGGATCTGGTGCACGGGCTGGACGCGCCCTGGGGGCTGGCCTTCCTCCCCGACGGGAGCGCGCTGGTCGCCGAACGCGATACCGGTCGGATACTGCGGGTGGTGCCGGGCACGGCGGCGGAGCCGGTGTACGCGGTGCCGGAGGTGGCGGCGGCCGGGGAGGGCGGGCTGCTCGGCCTCGCCGTCTCCCCGAACTATGCCGAAGACCGTTACGTGTACGCCTATTTCACCGCCGCCGACGAGAACCGCATCGTGCGCTTCCGGCTCGGCGAACCACCGACAGTGATCTTCTCCGGCATCGCGGCGGCGTCCATCCACGACGGTGGCCGGATCGCCTTCGGTCCGGACGGCATGCTCTACGTCGGTACCGGCGACGCGAGTCGCCCGGCGCTGTCGCAGGATCCGAGCAGTCCGAACGGAAAGATCCTGCGCCTCACACCCGATGGCGACCCCGCACCCGGCAATCCCACGCCGGGCTCCCCCGTCTACAGCCTGGGCCACCGCAATGTGCAGGGGCTGGCGTGGGATTCCGCGGGCCGCCTGTTCGCCGCCGAATTCGGCCGCAACCGGGCCGACGAGATCAACCTGATCGAACCGGGCCGCAATTACGGCTGGCCGGAGGTGGAGGGGGTCGGCGGCGGTGACCGATTCGTCGATCCGCTGGTCACCTGGGACACCTCGGAGGCGTCGCCCTCGGGTGTCGCCATCGCCGGGGACACGCTCTACGTGGCCGCGCTGCGCGGCGAGCGGCTGTGGACGGTGCCGCTGCGCGACGGCGCGCTCGGCACCCCGACCGCGCGCCTGGCCGATCGGCTCGGGCGGCTGCGCACGGTGGCGGTGGCACCCGACGGTGCGCTCTGGCTGACCACGTCGAATACCGACGGCCGCGGCGACGTGCGGGACGGCGACGATCGGATCGTCCGCTTCCCCGCGCGTTAGATCAGCGGTTCCAGCTGCGAGCTCACCGGGCGCGGCGGCCAGTGCTCGGGCTTCACGTTCTCCGGTTTCGCACCGGGGTCGTCGTCCCAGTCGAACTGCGTCCCCACCCACGCCTTGGGCCGCTCGAAGGACACCTCGCGGGCGTGCAGGGCGGCGCGGCGGAAGGAGATGTCGCCGAAGAAGTCGCCGCCGGTGAAGGACACCGAGCGCGCCTCGAAGACGGCGTCGGCGAAGGACACCGCACCGTGGTATTCGGCGTCGGCGAAGTCGATCTCCTGGGTGCCGCCGGAGCGCCAGCGCTGCCGCGCGCCGAGCTGGGTGCCGTCGAAGCTGGTGCCCTCGGCGTAGAAGCGGGCACCGGTGAACGCGACCTTGGCCCCGGAGAATTCGGCGCTGTCGAAGGAGATGCGGTCACCGTCGAAGACGACGCGGCCGAAGGAGGTGAGCGCGGAGCCGAAGTTCACCTCACCGAAGCTGGTGCGCTGGTTGGCGAAGGTGGCGCGGTCGAACGTGGTGCGCGCACCGGAGAATTCGGCGGATTCGAAGCTGGTCGGACAGGAGAAGCTGGCCTCGGCGAAGCTCACCGCCGTGCTGTCGGGATCGGCGCGATCCGCCTCCGGCGGGTGGAATCGCGCGTGCTGGAAGGTCACGCCGCGGCCGCGGAAGGCCGCGCCCTGGAAGCTGACCCGCCGTCCGATGAAGCGCGCGCCCTCGAAGCTGGTGACGCGGGAGGCGACGAAATCGGTGTTGGTGAAGCGGGTGCTGTCGCCCGCGAAGACCGCGTTCTGGAAGTCGGCGTTCTCCAGTACCGCCTCGGTGAAGTCGAAATCGCATGCCGACCACGAACTCTCGGCGGTGTCGCGCAGGTGTTCGGCGATGACGCGCACGATGGTGTCGCGCACCTGCCGGTCGTTCTGCCGGTAGTGGTAGACCCGCTCCACCCCCGCGCCGTCCTCCTCCAGCCGCTCGGTGCGGGAGACGAGGTGGTTGACGCCCTCCTTGGCCGCGTACGGCAGCCGCAGGTAGGCGCACAGCACGTCGATGCACTGCTGGCGTCGGGGGCGTTCGGGGAATTCGTCGGCCACCCCGGCCATGGCGTACACGCCGGCGAGCCGCACGGCGACGTCCGCGGCGCCCAGTTGCAGGGCCGCCGCGCCGAACAGCTCCGAGAAGCGGCCACGGTCGTGATCGCGCTGCCGTCTGGCGGCGAGCACCAGCGCCACCGCGACGCCGACCCCGGCGGTCACCCAGAGCGCGATCTCGGCGAGATCGAGCCGATCCGGGCGCGCATCGGTCGCGCCGAACAGTAACCACAGCACCCACCAGGTGAGAGCCGCCACCGCCACGCCGCTCGAGACCGCCAGGAACACCGACGGCGAGAGCGCCGTTCGGGTCCGTCGCTCGGTCTTGGACCCGAACCACCCCCAACGCCGCCGCATAGCGAGATGGTAACGACCGCGGCGCGCGAGCGCACAGGGAGCCCCGATTCCCGTTCCGCTCCATGAGATTCGAAGCCGACCGGATGGTTCGCGACCAGGCACTATGTCCGAAAAGCGAAGTCCGCCCGACGGTTCCCACCGCCGGGCGGGCTCTCCACGCCGCCCGGTCGCCTCGAACCGCCTGCCGCGCGGAACCCGATCGCCGTCTCAAGCCGTCCGTCGTCGCATGCCCAGGCCCGCCGCCACCAGGCACGCCACCGCCACCGCACCGACGAACCAGGGGAAGACCGTATTCAGCCCCCAGGTGGTCGCCGCCCAGCCCGCCAGCACCGTCGGCAGCGCCATGGCCGAGTAGGCCAGCAGGTAGTAGGCCGACATGGTCTCGCCGCGCTTGTGCTGCGGCACCACATCGGAGAGGTGACGCAGCGAACCGCCGAAGCCGAGTCCGAAGGTCGCACCCAGCAGCACCCCCGAGGCCAGCACCCACACCCCGTTGTGGGTGGCGAGCGCGGGCAGGGTGAGCAGCAGCGCCGCCGCCATGCCGATATCCCCGGCGATGGCCGCGCGACGGGCCGGAATGGCGGTGGCGAAGAACTGCGCCAGCGCACCGGCGGTGGCCGTGGCCGCCACCACCGCGCCGCCGAACACGAGATTGTGCACCCCGGTCTTGGCCGCCGCCAGCGACGGATACAGCGACAGCAGCACGCCCAGCACCGACCAGGCCGCCATCACGCCCAGCGCCGAGAACCAGAAGTCGCCGCGAATCTCCTGCGGCACCGCCGGTTTGGCGATGCGAATGGGACCGGCCACCCGGGCCGTGTGCGGTTCGCGCAGCGCCAGCACGCCGACGCCGACCAGCAGGCAGACCACGGTGATCACCACGTAGGGCGTGCGCAGCGGATACGGCGCGTACTGCGCCAACAGCGCCGAACCCAGAATGGCGACGGCCATGCCGACGTTGAAGGCCACACCGGTCAGCTGCCCGGAGCGCGCACCGTGTTCGGGCCGCAGGTCCAGCAGCGCCGCCGCGCCCGCCACCACCGTCGAGCCGACCGCCGCGCCGTGCAGCGCCCGCGCCAGCAGCAGCATGGCCACATTGTCGGCCAGCAGGAACACCACCAGTCCGGCGATCATGATGCCGAAGGCTCCCAGCAGCACCGGCTTTCGGCCCACGGCGTCGGAGATCCGGCCCGATACCAGCACCGCGCCCAGGGCCGCCACGGCGTAGGCGGCGAAGACGAAGGTGGTGGTGAGCGGCGTGAAATGCCACTCCTGCTGGTAGATGCCGTAGAGCGGGGCCGGCACCCCGGACACTCCCAGTGCCACGCCGCTGGCGGCGAGTACGAGCGCGTACGCCCAGGTCTGTCTGCCTGGTTCGGCCCGAACCGCAACATCCGCTGACATCGAACTCTCCATCAGGTAAGTTTGATTGTGATCGAACCTGACCATACTCCTGGTTCGATGATCGTCAAACCAGTCTCCGAGTGAGGTAGCTCATGTCCGACACCGATGTGAAGCCCGCGGTGGCGCCGCTGTCCACGGTGCTCGGCGCGCTCCAGGACCCGATTCGTCTGGAGATGGTGCGCCGGCTCGGCACCGCGGGCGAACCGCTGCGCTGCAGCGCGCTCTACGACTCGATCAGCAAGTCGACCGCCGCGCACCACTTCAAGATCCTGCGCGAGGCCGGGCTCACCGATCGCGAATCCGTGGATGGGCAGACATTCGTCCGCCTGCGCACCGTCGAGATCGGCGCGGCGCTGCCCGGCCTGCTCGAGGCGGTGCTCGAGGCTGCCAACAGGTCGAGCGACACCACCGACAAATAGTGCAGATCCGACGATGAACCCTGCAGCGATCGGACCCCCGGCCGCGCTACCGTCGTCTCATGCGTATTCGCGTCGCGACGACGGAGGACCTGCCAACACTCCAGAAGATCGAGATCGCCGCCGGAGAGCCCTTCCGCACCCTCGGCATGCTCGAGATCGCCGATGACGACCCGCCCAGCATCGAGACCCTCGACGCGCACCTGCGCGCGGGCCGGGCCTGGGTCACCGTGGACGACGACGGTATGCCCGTCGCGTACCTCGTCAGCAGGCAGGTGGACGACACCGAACACATCTGCCAGGTCTCGGTCCTCCCCGATTTCGCCCACCACGGCATCGGGCGCACCATGATCGAACAATTGGCCGACTTCGCCCGGGCACGAGGACTGCCCGCGCTGAGTCTCACCACATTTCTCGAAGTGCCCTGGAACGCACCGTATTACGAGCGGCTCGGCTTCCGCCGGATACCCGATGCGGAACTCACTCCGGAACTGCGGGAGATTCGCGCCCACGAGGCCGAGGTCGGCCTGGACCGCTGGCCCCGCATCGCCATGCGGCGCGAGCTGGCCTAATCGTTCGAACAGTGGTCGCCGCCGGGTGATTTCGCGCCCGGCGGCGCGAAGGTGCGCGTGAATTCCGGGCAGTCGACGAGCCGGGAGTGCGTACAGACGGCCGCGTGCCGCAGACCGTCGCGCATGCGGGTGAGCCGGGCGATGTCCTCGTCGACCTCCCGTGCCTTCCGGGCCAATTGCGCACGCAGGGCGGTGTCGTCGGGGGTGGCGCGCAGGAAGTGCTGAATCTCGGCGATGGTGAAGCCGGCACGGCGGGCGCAGGCGATGAGCGCCAGTCGGGGCACCACCTCCGGTTCATAGGTGCGGCGCAGGCCGTTGCGGCCCGCCGAGACGATGAGCCCCTGCTGTTCGTAGTAGCGCAGGGCGGAGGCCGCCATCCCGGATCGAGCGGCGACATCGGCGATATCCAACAGGGCCTCGGACATATCACTCCTTGACTTGAAGCGCGCTTCAAGTCACAGACTAGCGCCCATGAAGATCCATCACCTCAACTGCGGCTCCATGGCCGAGATCGAAGCGACCTACGACGTGGCCCCCGCACCCACGGTCAACCACTGCCTGCTGGTGGAGACCGCCGACGATCTGGTGCTCATCGAAACCGGACTCGGGCTGGAGAATGTGCGGAATCCGGCGGGCACCCTCGATCCGGACTGGGTCGACTTCGCCCGTCCGGCGCTCGACGAGCAGGAAACCGCCATCCGCCAGATCGAGCGGCTCGGCTACTCCCCCGGCGATGTCGGCCACATCATCCTCACCCACCTCGACGTCGACCACTCCGGCGGCCTGCCGGACTTCCCGCACGCGCGAGTGCATGTCCACGCCGCCGAATTGGCCACGGCCCTGGCCGAATCCGCCGCGAGCCGCTACCGCCCAGCGCACTGGGCACACGGCCCGACATGGGTGAGTTACACCCCCGAACCCGGCGACGAATGGTTCGGCTTCACCTCGACCCCGGTGCAGGGACTGAGCCCCGACTTCCGCCTGGTCCCCCTCGGCGGCCACACCCCCGGCCATACGGGCGTCGCGGTCCGCCACGACGACCACTGGCTCCTGCACTGCGGCGACGCCTTCTTCTACCACCGCGAACTGGACCTCCCACCCCAGCCCCACCCGCTGCTCGACCTGCTCCAGCAGTCCACCGAATTCGACCGCGACCTCCGCCTGGGCACCCAGGCCCGCCTCCGCGAACTCCTCCGCACCCACCCGCACGAGGTCACCCTCCTCAACGCCCACGACCCCTGGCAGCTCCAGGCCCGGCAGGCCCCGGCCCACAGCGCGTGAACGCGGGCCGAGCCCGTGGTGCCAACACTCGGCACCGCGAGTCCGGCCCGGGACAGGCCGACACCCCGGGCACCGACGCCGGGCGGCTACCGGCCCCACACACAGCCCGGCTCGGTATTCAGCCGGTTCGACGAGCGGGCGGGCGCACCACGCCGCCGTGTTGCCGAGCGCCGACCGCGACAGCAGCGGGTCGTGCTCATCCCAGGACGTCGCGGGAGAGCGGGCTCCGGGCGCGCGGTACACGGCCGCATCGCCGAACGGCACGGCTCTGCCCACCCGGGTCCAGGGGATTTCGCACGGATCGGGGGGAGATAGCCGGTAGCCCGTGGCCGAGCCGTACCACGGCGTGACCGTCGACAGCTGCCGTCACACCCGTGGCCACCGCACACACCGAGGAAACCATCCGGGCCGCGGTCGCGACCGAAGCCGCATCAGCGCAGGGCATTCGCTCGAAGGCGACGGTGGAACCGGGCGCGGGCACCTACGCGGTGCGCCCGTGCACGCCGCGACAGCGGAGCGCACGGGCGGGTGCGAGTGGATTACGCCGGGTGCGAGTGGATTACGCCGGGGGCGGGTGGATTACGCCGGGGGCGGCGGTGGAGGTGCCTCGCCTTCCACCGGGGCGGGTGGGGGTGGTACGTCC